>DASUVL010001052.1:0-2643 GCA_036379015.1 Niastella sp. | reverse complement strand
GAATATTTACAATTCAGGCACCGATCTGCTGAACCTCATTAATGAAATACTCGATCTTTCAAAAGTAGAAGCCGGAAGAATGGAACTGGAAATTGGTGATGTACCATTTAACAGTATTACTGAGAATCTGCGTGCCATGTTTACCGAAGTAGCGAACACCCAATCCATCGTCTTTGAAATTATTTGTCCGCAGGAAATATTCAGTACTACATTACGAACCGACAAACAACGGGTAGAACAGATCCTCAGGAACCTTCTTTCCAATGCCTTCAAATTCACTGATAAGGGCGGCAAAGTAATTTTACAAATGGAAATTATAACTCCTGCCGATGTATTCAGCGATGGTAATTTGCTTTTTTTTGATAAAGTAGCAGCATTTTCGGTAACAGATACCGGTATAGGCATACCGGAAAGTAAACAGCATATTGTTTTTCAGGCCTTTCAACAGGCAGATGGTTCAACCAAAAGAAAATATGGCGGTACGGGCCTGGGGCTTTCCATCAGCCGTGAGCTGGCGCATGCATTGGGTGGCGATATTCAACTGCAAAGTGAAGACGGGAAAGGCAGTACATTTACCCTTTACATTCCTTTGAAATTTGATCCGATACTGGCCCAGCGTCCCGGGAAAAGCATCGAAATAAAGAAAGCCGGAAAAACAACCGGTAAATTCAGGGAGGTTCAAAAAGAATTTGCCAGGGGAGTTAGTTTACCTGAAAACATAAAAGACGACCGGTATACAATGGGAGAAAGTGACCGGTGTGTACTGATCATTGAAGATGATGAAAATTTTGCAACCATACTGCTGAAATTTATCAATGAAAGAAATTATAAAGGCATTATTGCCCTTCAGGGTAATGCCGGGTTAAGCCTGGCACGACATTACCGGCCGGATGCCATTATCCTGGACATGCAATTACCTGTAATGGATGGCGCCGAGGTACTAAAGCAGTTGAAACGTGATCCTGACCTAAGACATATACCCGTACAGATCATATCAGGGTACGACCGGCGTATTGAAAGTCTTGAATTAGGCGCGTTTGATTTTATCAGGAAACCGATTGACAAAGCAGATATGCAAATCGCTTTTGAACGGATAGAAGAATTTATCCGGAAAAAATTAAAAAAATTATTGGTGGTTGAAGACAACCTCGAACACAATAATGCTATCCGCGAACTGATTGGTAATGGTGATGTAAAATCAGCTTCTGCCTATGCAGGGAACGAAGCGTTTGAACTTATGCAGAAAGAAAAATTCGATTGTGTGATCATAGACCTGGGATTACCGGATATGAGCGGGATTGACCTGATTGAAAAGATCAAGGCAAGCAATGATTTGAACAGAGTCCCCATTATTGTATATACGGGAAAAGAACTGAGCAAGGAAGAAACAACCCGTTTAAGCAAACTGGCCAACTCAATAGTGCTTAAAACTGCTAACTCAAAAGAACGGTTGCTTGATGAAACCATTCTTTTTTTACACCGGGTAGAATCAAATTTACCTAAAGAGAAGCAACAGATCATAAGAAAGCTCCACCATTCTGACGAAGTGCTGATAAACAAAAAGGTACTGATAGTGGATGACGATATACGCAATATTTTTTCCCTTACCACTGCGCTTGAAGAAGAGGGTATGCGGTGCATTACCGCAGAGAACGGAAAAGAAGCTATAAAGGCATTAAAAGAACAAACGGATGTGGATATGATATTAATGGATGTAATGATGCCTGAAATGGATGGATACGAAGCCACCCGTGAAATCAGGAAAATTAGCCGGTTCAATAAATTACCCATACTTGCTTTAACCGCCAAAGCTATGAAAGGCGACCGCGAGAAATGCCTGGAAGCAGGCATGTCGGATTATATTGCCAAACCCGTGAATATAGAGCAGTTATTTTCGCTGATGCGGGTTTGGTTATATCAATAATACTCACAAGACAATAGTTGACCATATAGTGAGTTGGTTAATAAAAGGCATCCCTGAATTATATTAGTTGCTGGCCGCGTCGATAGATTCCCAACGCTAATAGCCCGGAAGGATTTTCAAAACATTCTTTTACCGTCCAGATTCCATTTTCATTATATACTCCTATTAAAAGCGTACGATCCCAACGGATAGCCCTGAAATAATAACGCTGGGGTGGCGTTCCAAATATTTCAATAACCATTGCTACGCAAGACTCGCTTCCGGTGGTTGACTAAACCTTGCCGGACAGGATTGGTTACCTGCCGGGTTGTGTTGAGGTATTTCATCTTTTTAAATCCCCACCTCACGGGCTTTACACAGCGCGATAGACAATTGTCCAGTTCGCCCGACTAAATTGGACAAGGCAGCAGAAATGCTGCCTTGTTTGTTTTTATCACTTTCTGAAGTGCAGTTCAGGCGCGGGATTGGCTGAAAGTTGCGGTGATTCGGATTTGGAAGAGTATTTTACAGCATTTGAAACCAGATTTGCCAAAACCTGCCAAATCAATGAATGGTCAGCATACGCCGGGGGAAGCTTATCAATTTTTATATTTGCGCGATGCGTATTGTAACTTTCTATTTCACTGAGAACTTCTTCAACCAGCGCACCCATATTTACAGGGATTTCTGCAATTCTCTTTTTCCAAATCTTGAAAATGCCAGGAGATCATCCATGAGCG
>DASUVL010001051.1:0-11452 GCA_036379015.1 Niastella sp. | reverse complement strand
AATCTGTGCAGGACGTAGTGACGGCTGCTTTTAGAAAAGCCGTACCGGTTGTTTCGATGGCAGATAATGATGGCACCTTAAACTGGGGTAAATACAAAGATGTAGGTATCCGTCATTTGCTGCGCCTGGCGCCATTGAGCCGTTTTCATATTAATACCGGCGGGGGCACAAATATTATCAATGCAACCAAACAATACCATGGACCCAGCTGGCGCATGATTGTTGAGTTAACGGCTAAAACAGAAGCCTGGGGTATTTATCCCGGTGGGCAAAGTGGAAACCCCGGTAGTAAATTTTACGATAATTTTATTAATGACTGGGCAGAAGGCAAGTATAATAAATTGTGGGTAATGGAAATAGCTGAGGTTAATGACAACCGGATACTTTTTAGAATGAACTTTAATTAACGTAACCGTGGCACGGTTAGCTACATGCCGGATCGCAGCTGTATTTCATTAGCATGTTAGCACATTAGCAAATTATCACATTATGAAGTTTGGGATCTCCATATTACTGACAATGATCGTAAGTTTTGCGGCGGGTTTGTATCTTCCCTTCTGGAGTGTTGGACTGGTTGCATTTTTAGTGGCCGTATTTATATATCAAAAGCCAGGCATGGCATATTTAGCGGGCTTTCTAAGCATTTTATTATTCTGGGGATTGCTCGCCTGGTGGATCGATGCACAAAACAATAGCATCTTGTCAAATAAAATGGCCAGCTTGTTTCCGCTGGGTGGTTCATCAGCTTTGTTGATCCTGGTATCAGCCCTGGTGGGCGCTATCGTTGGCGGGTTATCAGCTTTGTCGGGAAGTTATTTGCGGAAGTACCTGGAGAGCCGCACTGTTCGTCATTAATTAATTAGTAAATCTCCTATTAACCAGCACTTATTTCTTACCACATACCAATTAAAACTTTTACTGTTTCAGCGTAGAGAAAGTATCAATCACATAGTGAAATGACCGCTTTATCTGTTTCTAAGGCTGTTTTAACTAATTAAGTGAATAGGTAATCAACAATTGGCCTTATTTTCGCGTTCGTCGCGATATGAGAATACTGACCTTTATTACCCTCTTTATTGGGCATTTTACATCCGCGCAGGCTGCTCGTGTCAGCGGCAAGGTCACCGACGAAAAAGGGCAAGTGTTGGCGTATACTTCTATCCTGGTAAAAGGAACTACACAAGGCACTACGGCCAACAAACAAGGCGATTATTTCTTACAACTCGATCCCGGTACATACACCATAGTAGCACAATATGTAGGATATAGCCGGCTGGAGAAAACAATAACTATTGGTACCGACAATATCACCCTCGATTTTCAACTTTCCTTACAACAACTCAGTTTAAAAGAAGTGGTCGTTCGACCCGGTTCGGAAGATCCGGCGTATGAGATCATTCGTAATGCCATTAAAAAAAGACCGTACTACCTGAACCAGCTCAATTCATTTCAATGCGAAGTGTATATAAAAGGGCAATTGCAGCTGCGTGCTTATCCCAAAAGGTTCCTGGGAGAGAAGATTGATTTTGAAGATGGAGATACCAGTAAAATAAAAATGCTCTTTCTGTCAGAAACAATAGCCCGGTACTCTGTAGAAAAACCGCGCAAGAGCAAGATCGAAGTATTGTCAACCAAAGTAAGCGGCAGAAGTGATGAGTTTGGATTAAGCACGCCGCAGATCGTTTCGTTCTATGAAAACAACATCCAGGTTGGCCGTGGGCTGAACCCGCGTGGTTTTATTTCACCCATAGCCAGCAGCGCGCTGAATTTTTACCGCTATCAATACGAAGGAAGCTTTATAGAAGATGGCAGGGAGATCAATCGCATTCGGGTAATACCCAAACGGCGGTATGAGCCTTTGTTCAGCGGGTATATCAATATCACGGAAGGCGATTGGCGTATTCACAGTTTACAATTGCGGTTGACCAAAGCATCGCAAATGGAGTTGATAGACTCGTTGAATATTGACCAATTGTATGTTCCCTACAACAACGATGTATGGGTGATCAAAACACAGGTGCTGTACCCAGCCGTAAAACTCCTGGGCTTTGATGCGTTTGGCAGTTTTGTAAATGTGTATTCACAATTCAATATAGAACCTTTATTCAGCCGCAAATTCTTTAATAATACCTATCTGAAGATCTATGAAGGGTCCAATAAAAAGCCGGCTGATTTCTGGGATTCTATTCGCCCCGTACCCTTGCAGGCAGAAGAAATAGCCGATTATCATAAGAAAGACAGTCTGGAGACAGCGCATAAAAATCCCCACTACCTGGATTCCATCGACCGCCGGCGCAACAAGCCCCACCTGTTTGCCCTGGTGGCCACGGGACAAAATTTTTTCCGAGAAAAAAAGCGCGAGACCTATAGCATTAACCCCCTTTTACAAACCGTTGCATATAATACAGTAGAAGGATGGCTGATAAATTTGGGCGGCCGGTATACGAAGCGGTTAGATACCATTCGTGCATCCAGACGCGCCATAAGTGTAGAACCAGCCGTACGATACGGTTTTAACAATCATCACCTGAATGCGGCAGGTACAGTTACCTATACGCATGGTCGTAAATATTTCTCTTCCTTTTCAATAAGCGGCGGTAAATGGGTGAACCAGATAAACAATGCCAACCCGGTAAGCCAGTTGAGTAATACCATCCGCAGCTGGTTGTTCGAGCGTAATTATGCCAAAATTTATGAGGGCTGGTATGCGCGTTTCAATTTCTCGAAAGATGTGGGCAATGGTGTTAGCCTGTTTGGCGGAATTAAATACGAAGATCGTATTCCGTTGGAGAATACTTCCACGTACTCCTTTGGCGACCGTAAAGGCATTGAGTTTACGCCGAATTATCCCATTGAAATAATGCAGGAGAACTTTAAGCGGCACCAGGCATTAATTGGAAATATTGGCTTTAGCTGGTTACCCGGAACTAAATATATTGAGTATCCGGAAAGAATTGTAAACGTTGGTTCAAAGTACCCGCTCTTTACCTTCTCTTACTGGCAGGGTATGCACAAATGGCTGGGCAGTGATATTGATTACGCCAAGTGGCGTTTTGATATAGCACAAAGTTTGAACCTGAACCTGGGCGGTAATTTCCGGTATAAAATGGTGCTGGGCGGTTTTATGAATCGCGACAGTGTACCGGTGATCGATTATACCCATTTTAACGGAAACCAGATCCTGGCATCTGTCGAATACCTGAACGGTTTTCAGTTGTTACCGTATTACAAATACAGCAATAAGAACCGCCTGTATGCAGAAGGCCATATTGAACATCATTTCAATGGCTTGCTCACCAATAAGATCCCTTTGTTACGCAGCATCAACTGGTACCTGGTAATGGGCGCCAACGCCTTTTACGCCGATAGCGACAAAGAATATGTAGAAGTATTCGCCGGCTTCGAAAACCTGTTAAAAATTGCCCGGTTTGATTTTGTATGGGGCTTCGACAAAGGCCATGTATCTACCTTCGGCGTGCGGTTAGGTATAAGAGGGTTTGGGAAGCTGTAATATGCAATTCAATGGGTCCCAACCATTAGCATATTAGCACATTAGCATAACTTGTCCCGACTGTAGTCGGGATTATCAAATTATTTATCTTTGCCGCGTTTATAATTTTTGACTGCCCTGCAAGCGGTCGCAAAAATTCAACTATGGCAATTTTACACAACCGCGTCTCCCAGAAGGAGTTGAAAGAACGTTTGTACCAGGAAACCGAACCCCGTACTACCATTTCTTTTTACCAGTATTTTCCCATCGCCGAACCTGAGGAATTCCGCAATGAATTGTATAAGCAATTAGAGCCCTTAAAAGTGTTTGGCCGCATTTATGTGGCGCACGAAGGTATTAATGCACAGGTAAGTGTACCGCAAGGTAATTTCGAAGCCTTTAAAACTTATTTAAATACCATTGAACCGTTGAACGGCCTGCGCCTGAATATTGCGGTAGATGACGACGGCAAATCGTTTTGGGTGCTGAAAATAAAAGTGCGCGATAAGATCGTCGCCGATGGCATCAGCGATGAAACGTTCAACATGAACAACAAAGGTAAGTATGTAAATGCCGAGCAGATGAATGCGCTGCTGAACGACCCCGGGACCATTGTGGTTGATATGCGCAATCATTACGAATACGAAGTGGGTCATTTTGTGAAAGCCCTGGAAGTACCCAGCGATACCTTTCGCGAGCAATTGCCTATGGCGGTTGATATGTTGAAAGAGCAGAAGGATAAAAATATCATTATGTATTGCACCGGCGGTATCCGGTGCGAAAAGGCGAGTGCGTACATGCTGCATCACGGGTTTCAAAATGTGTTTCACCTCGAAGGCGGTATAATCAACTACGCCCAGCAGATAAAAGAAAAGGGGCTCGACAGTAAATTCATTGGTAAGAACTTTGTGTTCGACAACAGACTAGGAGAGCGTATTACCCCTGAAATTATTGCCAAATGCCACCAGTGCGGTAAGCCGGCCGATACGCATGTGAATTGTGCGAACGATGGTTGCCATCTCTTGTTTATACAATGCGACAACTGCCGCCAGCAATTTGAGGGCTGTTGCAGTAAAGATTGCCAGGATTTCATTCATTTACCCGAAGAAGAACGTAAGGAATTGCGCAAAGGCATCGATAAAGGCCGGAATATCTTCAATAAATCGCGTGCCCGTTTGAGGCCGAGGTTGGGGGAGGGGTAAGTGTGGCTGCAAGCGGCCGCCCTATTACATTAAAAATCAGATCCTTCCAGGAAAAGAGATTTTCTTCCAGGAATTCAGAATTACTGTCAGGAATTCATAAATTCTTTCAGGGAAAGACAAAACCTTTCAGGATATCAGGAAAGCGGGAAAGAAATCGGGTAACCATACAGGAACTCAAAAAAGCTTCCCGGAAATCTTGTTGCCTTAAAGGAAATCACAAAAGGTTGAAGGAATTCGCAATTCCTTCAAGGAAATCAAAAAGTATTGCCCAATAGGTTGATTGTCAGCTGAATTTTGGTCGTAAGTTGGTAGTTTGTGAGTGAAAACAAGCAACTTTACCAAGATAGTAAGCTACTTTAGTCCAAAAGTAGGCTACTTTAGTCTTGAAGTAAGCTACTTACTCCGATTGAAGGCTGAATCACAGGCGTTTCATCTCAACTATGGTTTAAAACAAGTCAACATGGGTAAATCAATGAGCAATCTGCCCACATTTCTACCTAACAAAGGGGAATAACGCTTCAACTTCCGGGATCAGCTATCAAACACAGCAACAAATCATGTAAACAATAACCCAATTCTCATGGGACCTGCCATTTAATTCATTGACCCACTAACTTGACTCATGGGCTACGAAAGTAAATGATGGAGCTTCTAATTCGAATCATAAGAACTCCAATTTGATCAATAGAGCCACTAAATTGAATTGTGAGACCTCATCTTTACATTAGACCTGGCAACCTACTTCACTGCCACCCATTTCAAACACACCGGTTTACCCACTTTGATTTGGTTACCGGTATCGGTCAACAGACCGGTTTGTTTGTTGCGTTTAAAGATCACAATGTTGTCCGACTCCTGGTTGGCTACCAGCAAAAAGTTCCCGGAGGGATCGATGGTAAAATTACGAGGCACTTCGCCTTTGGTAGATTCATACCCTAATGCAGTTAGTTTACCGCTTTTATTGATCGAAAAAATGGCGATGGTATTGGCGGGCTGGCGGTTGGTGGCATACAGGAATTTGCCATCGGGCGAAACATGAATATCGGCAGACCATTTTTTACCCGTAAAGTCAGCCGGATAAGTAGAGATGTGTTGGAACAACGTCAACTTTCCATCTTTATACTTATAGGCAGATACGGCGCCGCCCATTTCTTCTACCAGGTAGGCCAGTTTGCCATTGGGATGAAAAGTGAAATGGCGTGGGCCGCTACCGGGTGTTGTTGCCGCAAAGGGAACCGCCGCCGGTTCGGGTTTGCCACTGCCCGGATTAAAGGCATAGATCATCACTTTATCAATACCCAGGTCGGGCACAAAAATATATTTATCGTCGGGGGAGAAAACGGTGGAATGTACATGCGGTTTATCCTGCCGCTCTTTGTTTACACTACTACCGGTATGTTGAATGGTGGTAGCGGTACCCAAAGTACCATTAGCCATGATGGGCAAGGTAGAAAAGCTGCCGCCGGAATAATTTGCTGCTGCCACCCATTTACCGGTTTTATTAACGGCTACATAACAAGGATGATCACCGCCGGTGGATTGTTTATCGATGTACGTGAGGGCGCCACTGCTTTTATCAAATGAAAAAACCGATACACTACCTTTGTCGTTCGCATCTTCGTTTACTGCGTACACAAATTTTTCATCCGGCGAAATATCCAAATAGGAGGGATTGGCTGCCGTTGCTTTACTTACATAATTCACCTCACCGGTTTCTGTATTCATTTTGTACACATACAAACCTTCGCTGTTTCCTCTGGTATACGTTCCAATCACAAGGTAATAGTTCATTTGGCAATCGCTGATTATTGGGACAAGCAATAAAATAATGTACCATATGTTTTTCATACACGGAAGGTACGGAAAAGGGGATTTGAGCAATTAACAAGTTGATAAGTTGACAAGTTAGCTGGATGATATGTTAACTCAAGTTAATAGGAGGTAGGTATGTCAGGGAATTAAAGAAATTCCGCGACCAATAATATCCTCCGGCGATACTAAAACAAACCAGGGCAAGGCTTAACAAGATCAACACTGCCCCAAATGAACCAAAATAAGTGAGTAACACTACTTCATGCGGAAGCTTTTTATGGTAAACCACTTTTGTCTCTTCCCCGATTGACCAGGCAGGTGGGTCGGTTGAAACATTATATTCATATATTATTTCTTCCTTGTTGTGGGTAGTAAACCTGAATATGGGGGTATATTTTTTATCGGAATCACTGTCTACTTTTTCTTTCAGTTCAATCACTGTTGCAACAGTTACGATCCCGTTCTTTATAAAGGCCATACGGTCGCTGAAAAGAAATATTCCAATGACAAGTAAAAGTAAACCGGCCCCAAAAGTAATCGAATACATACGCTGGAGGGTTAATACAATGAATTAAAAAAGTGTTGTGACCACCAATACCCGCCTGCGATAAATAGTAATATTAAAGCCAGGGTCAACAATATCAGGGGAATACCAAATGCATTAAAAAGAGTGAGTAATAACATCTTGTTGGGGTTTTCCCCATTGTAAACTATTTTAACTTCCTCACCTATAGGCCACATACTCCTGCTGCTTGAACCAGAACACTCAAAAATTATTTCTTCATTGTTATGGGTAATAAATTTGAAAACGGGTTTATACATTTTATCATTATCACTGTCTAAATATTCTTTCGTTTCAATGACCGAAGCAATTGCCTTGTTCCCTTTTTTTATATAGGAAATCCGGTCCTTTAGAAATAATAGTCCCACGATAAGCAAAACCAGACCAATGATGAAAACATATTCCATATTTTACAAAATATGAAATGCACAGCCATTCAGGTAATGACCGTGCATTTTTATTTTTCGAAACTTGTAAGTTTGTCAACCTGTTCAACCTTTCAACGCTACAGCTGTATTCCCTTATCAACCCTATCAACTTTTCAACTATTTCACCTCCCCAAGCGCCTTAACCACCCGGCTGTAAGTTTCTTCTTCCGAAAGATCCTGGGGAGTAAACTTTGCCCCAATCACCTTTTCATATAACTCAATATATCTTTTTGAAATGGTATTTATCCATTCATCGCTCATGTCGGGGACGGTTTGTCCCTCTTTGCCCATAAAATTGTTGGCAATTAGCCACTCCCGTACAAATTCCTTGCTCAGCTGTTGCTGGCGTTCGCCGGTTTTTTGTCTTTCTTCAAACCCATCGGCATAAAAATAGCGGCTACTGTCGGGCGTATGAATTTCATCCATCAGGTAAATGGTGTCGCCTATTTTGCCAAATTCATATTTTGTATCAACTAATATCAAACCCTGTTTAGCGGCAATTTCTTTACCCCGGGCAAACAGTTTCAGCGTATAGTCCTCAAGTATAGCCCAATCTTCGGCGCTGGCAAGTCCGGTGGCAATTATTTGTTCTTTTGATATATCTTCATCGTGCCCCGCTTCTGCCTTAGTGCTTGGCGTTATAATAGGCGTTGGGAAAAAATCATTTTCTTTCATACCTTCAGGTAGTGGTACGCCGCATAATTCACGTTTTCCACTGGCGTAGGTGCGCCAGGCGTGACCTGTTACATTACCTCGTACCACCATTTCAATTTTGAAAGGCACACATTTTTTTCCGATCGATACATTGGGTGCTGGTACCGACACTAACCAGTTGGCGCAAATGTCACTGGTGGCCTGTAGCATATATGCAGCTATCTGATTTAAAACTTGTCCTTTATAAGGAATAGGACGGGGAAGAATCACATCAAAGGCTGAGATGCGGTCACTGGCTATCATTACCAACCACTGATCGCCAATGGTATACACATCTCTTACCTTGCCTCTGTAAAAGTTTGTCTGCTGCGGAAATTGTAACGATTTCATGGGCCGAAGATACCAGCGATGTGGAAAATCATGAAAAAAAAGAATTCCCGAAATATCAACAAAATCAACAAGATGTGATTAAATAAAATTTTCTGTTAAAAATTACTAATCGTATTTTGCTCAATAACCATAAAAACTCCATGCTATGAGTAGATGCTCTCGTTGCCTGGCAGCTTTATCCTTGCTCTTGATTTTGACGATTGCTGCCAGCGCTCAAACCACTATTTCGGGTACTGTTCGAAATAGTACGAACAAAGAAACTGTTCCCTTTGTCTCGGTTGCCATTAAAGGAACAAGTACCGGAACCTTTACCAATGAAAGAGGCTACTTTAAGCTGACCACTTCCCATGCGCTTCCCCTGACCGTTGTTTTTACATCTATTGGTTTTACTTCACAGGAAGTATCGGTCACCAGTGGCGGAACTTCTATCGATGTTGACCTGGTACCTGGATCCAGTTTAGGTACCGAGGTGGTCATCTCAGCCAGCCGCGTTCCTGAACGCATTCTCGAGTCACCTGTGTCTATTGAACGCATGAATGTAGGCACAATACGCGCAGCGGCTGCACCCAATTACTATGATGGAGTTGCCAATTTGAAAGGAGTCGACCTTACTACATCGAGCCTTACCTTTCGCACCATTAGTACCCGTGGCTTTAATGGCAGCGGTAACCTGCGGTTCAACCAGTTGGTTGATGGCATGGATAACCAGGCGCCTGGTTTGAATTTCAGCGTGGGTAGTATCATCGGGTTTACGGAACTGGACGTTGATAATGTGGAATTGTTACAGGGGGCTTCTTCTGCCTTATACGGTTCTGGCGGTATGAACGGTACCCTGTTGATGACCAGTAAAAGTCCTTTCAAACATGAGGGACTGAGCTTTCAGGTAAAACATGGCTATATGCATTTTAACGATCCTGCTCAAAGCAATGCCACACCGTATTACGACTGGTCGCTTCGCTTTGCAAAGAAGATCGGAGAAAAGTTCGCATTTAGAATATCCGGGCAATTTGTAAAAGCCGATGACTGGCAGGCTACCGATTACCGCAATCTGAATCGGAATAACGTATTAAGTGAGTTGAAACCTGGCGACCGTACGTCTGACCCCAATTACGATGGCGTGAATGTATTTGGTGATGAAGCCAGCGCCAGCATGCAGGCATTTGCACAGGTGGCTCGTGCTCAGGTAGGCGCAACACCAACCGGCCCTGCTGCTTTGGCCGGACTGGATGCCCAGATCGCTGGTGGCATGACGCCACAACAGATAGCAGCTTACTGGCAAGGGGTAAGCCCTACTTTTGCACAGGCGTTGCCATTCCTGATCCCTACAAGTTCTGCTACTGGCAATAAATACCGGGGCACTTTTATTAATTCTAGTAGCCAGAATGTAAGCCGTACCGGGTATAATGAAAATAACCTGGTTGATTATGATACATATAATGTAAAAGTATCCGGGGCATTGCACTATAAAATAACAGAAGATATTGAAGCCATATTGGCGGGTAACTGGGGTACTGGTACCACGGTGTATACCGGTGCCGACCGCTATAGCATCAAGAACCTGAAAATGGGTCAGTATAAACTGGAGGTAAAAGCCAAAAATTGGTTCTTAAGAGGCTTTACCATCCAGGAAAATTCAGGCGATGCCTATACTGCCACTACAGCCGCAGTAGCTATAAACAGAGCCTGGAAAGCGGACGCAACCTGGTTTCAGCAATATGCAGGAACTTACGGGGCTGCAATTTTGGGCATTCTGCCTACGGCTCCGGGCACAGTATTGCCAGATGCCAATGCCCATGCAGCTGCAAGAGGAGTTGCTGATCAAGGCCGTTATGAAGTTGGTGATCCAAAGTTTAAAGCGGCTTTTGATAGTGTAGTGAATGTTCCCATCAGCAAAGGAGGCGCTAAATTTGAAGACAAAAGCGACATGTATCATTTCGAAGGACAGTACAATTTCTCAGACAAGATAAAATTTGCAGAGGTACTTGTTGGCGCCAGCTACCGCCTATACTCATTGAACTCCAATGGGACCATATTTGCCGATTCAACCGGAAGAATTAATATCAGTGAAGTGGGTGGGTATGCGCAGGTATCGAAATGGGTAATTGAAGATCGCCTGAAATTAACGGTTTCAGGCCGCTATGATAAGAACGAGAATTTCAAAGGCCGCTTTACTCCGCGTGCAACGGCTTTGATCAAAGTGGCAAAGGATAACAGCTTCCGCTTGTCTTATCAACAAGCCTATCGTTTCCCTTCTACCCAGGACCAATGGATCAACCTGCGTACACCGGCGAGTGTGCTGATTGGCGGCTTACCTGATTTTTATACTTTTTATCATTTTGATGCCAATCCTGCATATACAGCTGAAAGCATAGTTGCTTACCGCAATTCAATAAATAGTGGTGCACCTAATCCAACATTACTGAAAGTGGCTGATTTCGGTACGCTGAAACCCGAAATAGCCAACTCATATGAAATAGGGTATCGCGGTTTGCTTACCAGCAAACTGCTGGTTGATGCCTATGGGTATTATAGCGAATACAAAGATTTCCTGGGCCGTAAAGCGGTTGGCAGAGGGGCAAGCGCCGATCAGACCAAAGCATTTACAGAATTGGCCAGTCCGTTTACTACTACCAATTACTCTTTTATATCCAATTCAGACAATACCGTGAAAGCCATAGGCTGGGGTGTTAGTGTAAATTACCGTTTACCAAAAGGGTATGATTTCGGTGTGAATGTGTCGGGCGATCAGTTGCAGGATGTGGATTCAGGGCTCGTAACCTTCTTCAATACGCCTAAAGTTCGTTACAATATTACGTTTGGAAACGAAAAAGTAAATGGCAGCAATTGGGGCTTTAATATTTTGTATCGCTGGCAGGATGAAATGCTGTGGGAAGGAACATTTGGTACCGGCCAG
>DASUVL010001050.1:0-12648 GCA_036379015.1 Niastella sp. | reverse complement strand
TTTCGAGAATTTATTTTAATTTAAACATCCGTTTACTCAAACGGCACGTAAATTGGTACTAAATATATAACCATTGGATATTTTTTTGTACTAATTTCGTTTTGCTGCACTGAGAGCATGATCAAGACAATCCCCCTTTGACACGCTTCACTGGTTGCGTTGATACGTCTTACCCGTTACATTAACATTTTAGATCATGCGGCTAAAGTATTATACATTACCATTGGATCCCGAATTATTGATGCAAAAGAAAGAGCATCCCGGTTGCAATTTAAAACAATCGGTAGGCCATCATCTTCACCTGATCGTTACCACCGCATTTGGAGAAATGCAAAGTGATACCGATTATGGCAATTCCATCTGGGATCATGATTTTGATAATTTGACTGCCCGCACCAGACAGCAGGAATGGATGAAAGAATCCCTGCTGCAAGCCATTCGCAAACACGAAAAACGACTGGATGGCATCAAAGTAGATGTATTGGTAAAACAGGAAGAAGTAAGCGCCCTTTCCATGGAAAGACGCGTAAAAAAACGCCTTGACATTTATATAACCGGCCGCCTCACCGCTACAAGCGAAGACATTACTTTCCGCGACAGCTTTTTTGTGAGCCCATTATCATATAGTTAGCATTTCAACTTAAAATATTAACGTGGAAAACAGGGAGCAAATAAAGAACCGGATGATGAAAACGGCTGCACGCCTGTGGGGTTATTCGGAAGATGAAACAGAATCCTCTTTCGACCCGCTGGTGAATGTATTATTTTCAGCCTGTGCGTTGGAATTGGAAAAGATCTCCAACGAGATACATGCGTCACGCGCCCGCTTACTCGAACGCATGGTGCAATTATTGTCGCCTGAAGTATTATGTGGACCATTACCCGCTCATGCCATCATGCATGCCAGAACAATAGACGAAACAGCCTGGTTGCGGGAAAGCGATCAATTCTATTGCACCCAAAGAAGGGGCGCCTCCTATGAAACCACCGCCTCAGGAAATAAAGATATTTTCTTTGCACCTACCGGATCCTTTCAACTAAATACCGCTGCCGTTAGTTACCTGGCCACCGGCCATCAATTATTCCGGTACCGCGAAATGATCTCCAAGGAAGTGATCACCCATTGTTTACCTGGCAAAGAACTGGAGCAACGGGTATTATGGATCGGCATAACCGGCACCCGTATTAACCTGAACAATACCCAATGTTTTTTTGAGATCAAGAATGAAGTAAACAAAGAACTATTTTATAAAAACCTGCCGCAGACCCGCTGGTTTTATGGCGACCAGGAATTACAGGTGCGACCTGGCTTTAACCAGGAAAACATAAGTGGCGAGCACCTGGATATTCAACAACTTCTTATTAGAAAAAATACGGCTGCCTGGAAGTTGAAAGAATTCATCAACGCTTACTACAAATCAAAATTTATTACTATCCGCCACCAGGATAATAAAGTCTTAGCAGAAAACAAGGGTTGGCCGGCTGAGTTGTTACAGGCATTTGACAAGAAAGACCTGCTAACACTGCAGGCTGATAAAGTGCATTGGATAAAAATTCAATTCCCTGAAAATATTTCAAGTGCGGTGCTGCAGGATGTGGTATGTCATGTTAATTGCTTTCCGGTGTTGAACGGCAGGTTGCATGAAATGCTGCACTCTATGCGCGATATGCTGAATATTGTGCCCATGCATTCAGATGACATCTTTTTTGACCTGCATGAAATTAGTGACAACGATGGCAATATTTACAACATCCGGGCGATCGAAAAAAACGTACATGAAAAACTAACGGTGATCTTACGACAGGGTGGGGTAGGCCGGTTCGATGAACGCGATGCCACCATGATCATTGAGCACATTGTTCAGCTGCTAAGTGACGAAAGTGCTGCATTCTCCGTATTGGGCAGGGAATTCCTGTCTGGAGAACTGAAGCAGTTGCAACAGATCATATATAAGCTGGAACAACAAATGATCACCCGGGAACTAAACCGGGAGTATACCCCCTTCCTGGTTGTACGAAAAGAAAACAACGCAGACATAAATAATTTGACCATAACGTTCTGGAGTACATGTGGCGAGCAAGGCAATGATATAAAAGCAGGAACGGGATTACAGGCATATCATACAAACAGCCTGTTCAATGCCAGTTGTACGCTGGTAACAACCACTATTGGCGGCCGCGAACGGCTGAGTGCATCAGAAAGTATTACAGCTTATAAATCGGCTTTATTATCACGCGACCGGTTGATTAGCATGGAAGACATAAAAATATTTTGCCGGTTGCAAATGGGTAATACCGCGCAGCATATCGAGGTAACAAAAGGCGTCATGGTGCCACGGCAGGTTTCGCAGGGTTTTACCCGCACCATTGATGTAACCATAAAGCTGAACAGGAAAGATTATATGGATGCACAGGAGAAAAACCAGCTCCATTACTGGAAGGAAAGTCTGGCCCTGAAGCTTTCAAATAAATCAGCCGGCCTAACGCCATTCAGGGTGTTTATAGAACAGGAGAACTAAAAAATATTGAATATTAAATGTTGAATATTGAATGCAGAAGTGAAGACAGGAAATGAAAAAGGAAGATGGAAGTTGACAAGTTGACGGGGTTGAAAAGTTAACAAGGATCCCGTTTTCACGTTTCGCTTGCAGATGTATTGACCATTCACCATTGACCATTGACAATTAACCATGGAACGTCAAAACGCCATAGAGCATTTTTTTAACGAATTATCCAGCAATCTGTACGACATCAAGGCAGAAGCGCTGGCCAACCAGGCATTACAAAATGATCTGCACCAGGATGATTTCGTGGCGTTGCCCGACGGACGTTTTTACCGGGAATATCGTACCGATCTGTATGCGGTCAATAAGATCGACGACGCCAGAATACATCAATTATTACAACTACGGTTATCACGCTCCGGCTTATACGACCTGGTACCGGAAGGATTATTTCATCAACCCTATAATGGTTCCAGGCCAATTAGCTCTGCTGCAGATATGGCAGCCCAAAGCCGCAATGACCGGAAAAAGGAACTGGCCGCCCGGAAATTCTTTCAACCAGTAGAGAATAGTTTTTTCATGCAACGGGTGATGCTGGAACAGGAAGAAGAAAACCTGTTTGCCGGTATGGACAGTGGTTTGCTGAACGATTACTTCTTTTCGTTCTGGGAGTTTCCCGAAGGACTGAACAAAACATCGGCTATGCTACTGGTATTACTTTTACCTTATGCACATGCCATTACCGGTGATATTGGGTTAATGCAGGATTGTCTGGAGATCCTGTTGCAGGAAAAAGTCACTATTTCATTGATACTGGCAGCAGATTGCCAGGCGCCGGGAAATGCATGTAGCCTGGGAATAGGTGAATTGGGAAATGACCTGGTATGCGGACAAACATTTACAGAAGATTACCCGTGTTTGCAATATACCATCGGTCCTTTGCAAAATACCAAACCGGCTGATTATTGCACAGGAGGCGAAAATGATCTGTTACTGCAGGTATTCAATAATTATTTTGCGCCGGCAGAAGCCGATATTATTATAAATGTAGAAGTAGACAGAACACGTGCGTTGGTTGAACTGGCTGCAGACGAAAGCCCGATATTAGGTTACGCCGTTTTATAGCAACCTGTAATTTTTTCACTGTATTGTATTTGTATTCCATTATCACATTATCAAATTATCATATTATCACATTAATCAACTATGCTCACACCCGAACTTAACAGATTGTTACTTTACCTGGGAATAGGCCTGATCAGCTTTTCAGCGATCATTGGCATTATTGCCAAAAAAATACGTAACAGTTTTAAACCATTCAGCAAAAAGGCTATCTGGTATCTGTTGATTTCCGTGGCGGTATTTGCGCTTACCGGTTTGTTCATTGCAGCCGGTTTCTTTGCAAACTATAACAGGTACTTTATTTTCTTCCAGATCTTGTTCCTTTTATATGGCGCCCTGCACATTTATATGATGCAGCGAAAAATGGATTGGGGTAAGGAAAAACAATCTTTCTGGCCCGATCTTATTTATACCGTGCTGATCCTGCTAGCCGGCGCTATTTGTTTTATGCTCACGTATCGCTGGGTAAACCGCGAGGGCATGGAATTGTCCATGATGCTCTCGACGCTTTTTTTCATTATTCCTTTGTTTGTATGGCACACCTTTCTAACAGCCCTGGCCATTCCACCCAAAGTATTGAACCAATGGTATTACCCGGTGCATGAGCCCATGGAAGACCCGGAAGAAAGCAAATTGAAAAATATGTTGCTTATTAGCTTTGAATTTCAGAAGAACGGCCACGATACTTTTTTTACCAACTTCAGGGCCAAGGCGCCGGTAGATATGGAGCTTGGTGAGTTGTTCTACTATTTTATAAACGACTACAATGAACGCCATCCGCAGGGACAGATCCTTTATTCCAATGGCACCGGCAAGCCGTATGGATGGATGTTTTACAAAAAACCAAAATGGTACACAATACTCACCACCTATATGGATTCAGACAAAACCATTTACCTGAACCGCATCCGGGAAAATGATGTAATTGTGTGCAGCCGCATTATTGAAAATTGAGGATTGAACTAACAAAACAAATTTAAGTATGCAGTCAAACAGTGAATACTTACCGGTTAATTGGGTAGACGGGATGAAGATCAATAAGTCGCATTTTATTGCGCAGGATAATGCATTTACTTACCGGCAGGCGCACACCGTAAGCAGTTTTTTAAACGAACACAATTATGGTTTGCTTCCGGTTTTCGACCGGCATCATACTTCGGCCAAATTATTTTTGTCGCTCGATAACGAACAAACCGTACACCTGCGCATACAACGTTGTCGTGCAATTTCGCGAGGAGGTTATGTAATAGAGTTTGATAACGACACAGCCCTCACCGGTCAGCAATTATCGGCTGGAGTTCCGGGATTGCAGGTTCCTTTCAGTGAATTGAAAGACCGTTCCGAATTTTACTATGTGGTATTAAGCATCGACCCATATGAACGTGTACCATTTGGTACCGCAGATCCCAAAGAAACACCGCCGCGTATGCCTTTTACCATGCCGGCATACTATCTCACATTATTACCCGCAGCCGAAACAAGCGCCATATCACTGGGCCAATTTCAGGTTCCGGTAGGTAAGGTGGTAGTAGAAGAACAATTGGTAAGGCTGATCGAAAATTATATTCCACCCTGTACGGCAGTAAACAGTCATTATGAACTGCTGGAGGTACATGCCGGATTGGAACAGTTTTTCGGCCAAATGGAATTGTATGCCTTGCAGATCATTCAAAAAATACTGCAGAAAAAACAACAGAACGAGTTGGCAGATGCTATTTATAAAATAAGCGAAAACCTCACCACGTTCACCGCTACCGAGTACAGCAATTTCAAAATGTCGTATATATATCAGCCACCCGTATTTATGATCACGGCGGTAGCCGGTATGGCCAGGCTGATAAAGAACACGATGGATTTTTATATAGGAACCAGCAAAGATGAACTGATCAGTTATTGTACTGAATGGTGTGGCGTAAGCCAGGGCGAACTGGAAACAGCCATCACCACGCTCTGTAATTATCAGTATAACCATTTGGACATTAATGATGCCCTGGAAAAAGTATTAAAGTTCACCCAGATCATATCATCCCTGTTCGGCAGCCTGTCGCGCCTGGAATACATTGGCAAGAAAAAAGAGTCCGGCATTTTCGTAAAAGAACAGTTGTTGATATCGCAAACCGAAACGGCGCCAGTGAAGAAAAGAAGAAGTTTTTTAGCAGATTAATTAACGAACCACAATAAATAAACCAATCAAAAATGCCAACCGTATTAAACCATAAGGAAAGGAACCGTGCATTTTTAAAGTTTTTGTTCTTTTTCATTATTTCTGTTTGGCTCATTGTAGGAGCCATTTATTTCGATATGCGCATTCCGTATAAAGAGAACGATGTATTACGTGAACAGGTTACCCGCTACCGTAACCAAACCATTGCGCTGGAGAAATTCGTAACCAGTATGGATCAGGCAAAAATGTTGATCGACTCCCTGAAACAACCGGGCGTAAACAGCATGTACCTGAACCAGCAGGTTGCCGCCAAACTGCGTGAGTTAACCGATCTGCAGTATAAAGACAGCAGCATGTACAGCAGGATGAATAAAAATGTGCTTGACCTGTACTTGCGTTACCAGGATGCGACCAACAAAGTAGTAAGCATGGGCGATCTGCCAAAGCAGTTGGAAGATTATAAAGGAAAATACGAACAAACACAGCGTGATCTGGATCAGGCCCGCAGGGATATTGACCTGTTGAGAAGAGCCAACACCGCAGCCGGGTTTTAAACACCCCCAGCCCCCTAAAGGGGGTTAAATACAGGGTTTAATTTATTACCGGTTGCCTTTTGTTGATTGACTCTTGTTCGTAGCAGTTGGTTTTGTAACGATCCTAACTCTACCAGCTGAAACAAAACGCTTTTTCCAATAAGGATCATCGAGGTTGGCAATGCTAACCCCACTGGAAGTAGAGGCATTGATAAAATACCGGTTACGCAAATAGAGACCAACATGTGAAATGGGATTGCCGGGAACCGTACAAAAGAAAACCAGGTCACCTTCAGAAAAATAAGTATTATCATGAAAAGGCTCCACATTTTTTGTAAAGAACTGTTGCGCCGATGTGCGGGGTACCTGGATGTTGTACACATCACTGAGCAGGCGTTGAATAAAGCCAGAGCAATCGATCCCTTTTTCATCATTGCCGCCATATTTGTACGGCGTTTTCATCCATTTATCAATGAACGTGTACAGTACAATGTTTTTAAGGCTATCCGGATCAGTTTTCAAATAGGCGGCATACTTGGTAACCGTTCTTTTTTCAGGACTGGCATTAGCGGCGGCGGCGGCCGGATCAGCTGGTTTTACCACAATGGTCTCGTACTGGTTAGTGGATTTACGCGAACCGGAACACGAAACCAGGAAAACCAGCAGGCACAAGCTACCTGTAAGGGCCATCAGTAAAGAGGAAAAACGGGAACTATATAGGAAAAAATGTATTCGTTTCATAGCTATTAGAAATACGGTTTGCAATGACGTACAGATTTTATTTCAGGTTGCTTTTGTAAGCAACAAATAACGTGAACGCAAAAGTAAAATTATGGAAAATAAAAAGATACAGCTGGCATATCTTGACGAAAAGGTGATTCTCACCATGATCATTACGGCATTACTGGGTCTGGTGATCACCGGCTTTAAATATAAGAATTACGAGCATTGCTTCGATTTTCACATAAAAGCAAAAGCTAATTTTTATCGCACCGACGAACCGATCCGTTTTGAAACCGATGCCTTGTATGCCTCCATGTTTCAATGGGATTTTGGCGATAATGAGAATAGCCAAACCAACATCAGTTCAGTGGTGCATGCCTATAACCTGCCTGGGGAGTATACGGTGTCATTAACGGTAAATGGCAAATGCACCGAATACAAAACAATTTATATAACAAAAGCGCCGAAGCTGGAGAACCCGATGTTGATGCCCAAATTTATTTGTCCGCAAATGGCAGAAGTAGGCAAACCCGTGACTTTCCAGGATACTACAGCCGGCGCTCATAGCTGGGAATGGCGTTTTGGTGAAACGGCCGTCATTGACGCCACCTCATCTACCGCCAATTATGTATATAAAACACCCGGATTAAAAACTGTTTCAATCATTCTTAATAACGATCCTAAACAACTGGGCGTTTGCAAAGTATATGTGAACGACAAAAAACTAGCGCCTTCCCGGTCAAATGCCCGCGTACCCGCCAGGCAGCAACCGGCGTTTATTGTTGTGCCGGCCAAACCGGTAACACCAACGCTGGAAGAACAGAATCATGTGCAGCCTGCCGTGACAGAACCAGCCAAACCACAAGGCGTAAGCATTAACAAACAGGAACTGGAAAGCAAACTGCGCGGGGTGGTTAACAACTACCTTACAGCAGACAACTTTTCGCCCTATTTCTGTAATAACCTCAATGTGCCGGTAAGCCTGAACGGAACAGAGATCACTTTCACTCAATTCTGTAATAAACTCAGTTCCATTAAAAACGATAAAAAGATCAAACAACTGAACGTACAACAAATAAAAAGCAGTGAAACCAATTGTTTGATTGGGTTAAATGTGAGTCTTAAAATGAAGCAAGGCTTTCTTGGAATATTTTAGGATTTAGAGATTTCGCGATTTAGAGATTTTGGGATTTACATCTCAAAATCACTACATCCGAAATCAGAAATCGACAATAGTTAATTAAAAAAATAGTAATGACTGATCAACTTCTTGGAACTGTTATATCCGATTCATTCAAAAAAATGAACCATATAGCCCAGGCTATTGCCCGGGAACATATGCATCCGCATATAGCGCCACCGCATTTATTAAAAGCGTTGCTGCACAAAGATTCCGGTTTGCAATCCCTGTTACAACAATTGGATAAAGACATTTACTACATGGAAGAATGGGCTGATGTGCGTATGGAAACATTGCCCAAAGCCACCCGGTTAGAGGAAACCCTCACCGCCGACGCGCCGGTAAAAGCAGTGATGGAAGAAGCAGATACCATCCGGGTAATGACGGGCAGTGATGAACTGGAAGCCCTGCATGTACTGGCAGCGCTCAGTACGCCCGGTGTAGGGTTTAGTTATGAACAATTAAAAACCTTTCCGGTACAGCGTCAGGAGCTCTTGCAGCAATCGGTAGCAGAAACGACATTGAATAAGATCACCGGCATTGGTACTGGTAACGGCATGTCGAAACAAACCAGTAACCAGGCTTTATTAAAATACTGTACCCATAAAAATGCGCGGGCCAAAGAAGGAAAGATCGATCCCATAACCGGCCGCGATAAAGAGATCAGGGCAATGGCTGAAATATTAGGCCGCCGGTCAAAACCCAATGTACTGATCATTGGCGAACCAGGTGTTGGTAAATCAGCATTGGTAGATGGCTTTACGTTAGCCATTGAGGAAAAGAAGGTGCCCCGCTTTCTCGAATCGGCCCAGGTGTTTGAGCTCGACAACGGAGCATTGGCCGCCGGTGCATCTTATAAAGGCGAAGTAGAAGAAAGATTGAAAAACATCATCCAGGAAATAAAACAATTCGAAAAAGCCATTCTGTTTGTTGATGAAATGCATGTGCTGATGGATAAGCAGGGCGCCATGGCTGGTGCCGCTAATTTATTAAAGCCCGAGCTGGCCCGTGGTGAATTAACTGTGATAGGCGCCACAACGTTGGAAGAGTACCGGAAGCACATTGAAAAAGATGAAGCATTTGCCCGGCGTTTTGATGTGATACAGGTAGATGAACCCGATATGGCCACCACGTTCAGGATGATGCAAATGATCATGCCGCATTATTGTAAACACCACGCCATTGAAGTGGCAGACGAAACATTGCAGGATACCATCCGGTTGGCAAAGCGGTATGTAAAAGACCGGCGCTTACCCGATGCAGCTATAGACCTGGCCGATCATTCCATGGCAGCCCTACGCCTGGCACGGGATACCGGCACGCAGGTACTGCAGGAAATGAAAACTGTCTTTGATGACATGAATAAAGAACGGGGGAAATATACGGCAGACGACTGGCAATGGCATTATAACCAGTTGCGCAATAAGATCAGTCCTATTTTATGGACGGCGGTACAATCGGAAGCCGATGTTATGCAAATGACCGAACCAGCTGAGATCATTTCTTATTTAAATACCGCTTATGAATCATTAATACAAATGGCGGGGGATGACCGGAAAATATTGAGCCATGCCGATGTGGCCGCCATCGTGGCCCACAAAACAGGTATTCCTATAGGCAAAGTGCAGGCACAGGAAAAAGAGCGGTTGTTGAAAATGGAAGAGATCTTACAACAACGGGTAGTAGGACAGGACCATGCCATCAAATCTATCAGCGAAGCCATTCTTGAATCAAGGGCCGGACTGGGAAAACCAGGGCAACCCATTGGATCATTTTTCTTCCTGGGGCCAACGGGTACGGGTAAAACAGAGTTAGCCAAAGCACTGGCCGATTTCCTGTTTCAGGATGAATCGTCAATGATCCGGTTTGATATGTCGGAGTTCAAAGAAGAGCATTCCGCCGCTTTGTTGTATGGTGCGCCCCCCGGGTATGTAGGTTATGAAGAAGGCGGCTTGCTGATCAATAAGATCCGGCAGCAACCTTATTCGGTCGTGCTGTTCGATGAAATTGAAAAAGCGCACCAGTCGGTCTTCGATATTTTTTTACAGATCATGGATGAAGGCAAGTTGCACGATAAGTTGGGAAAGGAAGGCGACTTCTCCAATGCGCTGATCATTTTTACCTCCAACATAGGTAGTCAGTATGTGGTGGATTCGTTCAATAAAAAACAGATCCCTACATCAACTCAGTTGATGGAAATAATGAGCAACTATTTCAGACCTGAGTTTCTCGGCAGGCTGACGGAGATCTGTCCGTTTGCGCCAATGACCAATGAAATGGTGGAACGCATCCTGAACATTCAGTTACGGGGCTTATACAGTTCGCTTGAAAAACAGGGGATAACATTGCAGTTGACAAACGAGGCTAAAAAGCAACTGGCCGTTATGGGATTTGCCCCCCAGTATGGAGCGAGGCCATTAGCTGGCGTTATACGGAATAATTTACGCCGGCCGCTATCGCGTAAGATCATCAGTGGCGAAGCAGGTGCTACCGGTGTCGCTTCATTAACCCTGGATGTAGATGCTACCGGCAATTTTATATGGCAGAGTTCCTGATGATCCTGAGCGGAGTCGAAGGATATACGGGAGGCATTGAGCATCCTGAGTCCCGCTTCTGCGCGAAAGGATCGAAATGCCGGTACATTCTGATCCCATGTACAGTTGAAGAATGTATTGAAAGCACAGTTATTGTTCTAACAGTAACGTCAGTCTCAAATAAATTAGTCACGTGTGAAATTAATTTTATATGAATTGTATCAACAACTAACGGAAACAAGTAAATTTATTTGCCAATGTTAACAGCAGATTAAAAGTTTGCGCAATTAGTATTTTTACGCAATGGTTAGTGGGGATTTTTAATTATTAATGTTGATGCATTAATTTTTGGGAATGAAATTTGCAAAAACCATTGAGGATTTTTTCACTGATATCCAATCCGTCAAACCAGTTTATTCGTATATTATATTCGATTGCCCATTACAGAAAGCAGGTCATAATCTGAAAACCAAAAATATCTTATCATGAGCATTGAGCCATACGGAATTGGCGGCACGGAAGTAAAAACAGATGCCTTCGAAGCCTTTGCAGACATTCCACAAAATCGTGTATTGCTGGCAGAAAAACTCACCTACGACCCACCTGTTAAACCCGAGATCATTGGGGGATTAACAAGCATAGATGATGTTTTCGAAAATTTCAAACCGAAAGTAGACATGACCTTCGAAACTGAAGATGGCGCCATGCGCAAGGAAACACTTCATTTCAAGGGCTTATCTGATTTTGGGGCGAAGGGAATTATTGCCCAAAGCGAATACCTGGGAGACGTTAGTATGCAGCAGTTGCAATACCAGAAATTAATAAAGCAGTTAAAGACCAACAAACTGCTTAAGCAGGCACTCGCCAACCCGGAAACAAAAGAGCACATTATTAAAGCTTTGCAGTCATTAATACAGGAGCTTGACTCAGCCAGGTAACACCCATATTACTTTTATTCATTAAATCGTTATCATGAGTACTGAATCCATTAAACCCGCCGCCCAGCAAACAGCGCTGAAAGAAGCGTTGCAACCGGTTGAACAACTGGAAAGCAGTGTGCAGGGTCTTGCTAAATTCGGAGGATTTGATCTGTTGGAATCGGCTATAGATGCTGTACAAAACATCAATCCGGAAAGAAAGGCCCGCAAAAAGATATTCCTCGAAGAGAACAGTAAAAAAGAAGAGCGCACGGCACTTAAAAAAACATTGAAGCTGTGGCTGGATGTTCTGCAAAGCGCCGATGACCCTGCAGACATGATCCAAACATGTAATGAACGGTCAGAACAGGCAGGCCAGGTTTTAAAGAAGAACCTGAAAGCAGCTGTAAAAGAAACCGAACAACTGGAAAGATCATACCGCGCTGTAGCCCTCTTTTTTAAAAATACAGAAAGCCTGAAGGTCAAGAACGTATCGGTAATGAACGCAGATCCCGATCAGGTAAGAGATCTCGATAACACCCGTTTTATCGATGCTATCCACAATGAACTGGTTGATAATTACGACCGGCTCGATCTACGCAATAATTACAGCTTACTTATATTACCCGGCTATTTGGGCAGCAATAAAGTAGTGGAGAAATGGGCTAAGATCGCCTATGAAAATAAGGTGATGCTGGTTACCGACTTTGAAGACCTGGATACACCAGATGATGTGATGGAACTGTTTGAAGCGGCCAACCTTACTGGCGGCGATCCATATCGTTCCAATGTGATCATGGCCTGTAACTGGCTGGTAGGTCGGGGCCGTTTTGCAGAAATAGGAGAGGAAGATGACCTGCTGGTGCCACCATCTGCCGCATTGGCCGGAAAGATCTACAACACCCTGATGTCACAGGTAACAGCTGGTAAAAAATTCGGTGGCATTAATGAAGTAGATGGCGTTCGGTTCG
>DASUVL010001049.1:0-8480 GCA_036379015.1 Niastella sp. | reverse complement strand
TAATCAAAATGCTCCAGCGATTGCAGGATCATGGTTTCTTCTTCTATACCCACTGTAAATCCGTGCTGCCGCAAGTAACGGCAGAATTGAACAATGTTCTGGGAGAGGGAGGTGAGGCGGGTGGCCATGGTGAAAGAAGTAAGAAATAGGAGGTAAGAAGTATGATTGCTGATTTGGCGATTTCGGTATTTTGAGATTTAAGAGAATGCTGAACTTAATGAAATCCCGAAATCCCGAAATCTCAAAATCTCAAAATCAGAAATTTCTTACCTCTTACTTCCTACTTCATATGTTTAGTGTATTATGTTTCAATTTTTGAAATAATGCCTGTTTTCTCGAGTAGCTCACTCAACGAAGTCTGCACCTGGCGGGTATCCTGCCATTCTTTTAACACTACACCCAGGGTTTGTTCGATGGTGGTTTTGTCGAGGTGATCGATATGCAAGGCCGATAACGCCATCGCCCAATCGAGTGTTTCGGCGAGGCCCGGGATTTTCTCCAGCTTCATTTTTCGTAACTCCTGCATAAACCGGGTAATCTGTTCGCTGAGCTTTGCATCAATTTCCGGGACTTTATTTTTTACGATCAGCCATTCTTTGTCAAAATCGGGATAATCGATATACAGGTACAGACAACGCCGGCGCAGCGCTTCACTTAATTCGCGCGTGCGGTTACCGGTAAGTATGACCTGGGGAATATACGTGGCTTTGATGGTGCCAATTTCAGGAATGGTGATCTGCCAGTCACTAAGCACTTCCAGCAAAAAACTTTCAAACTCTTCATCACTTCTATCTACCTCATCGATCAGCAGCACCGGTTTTTGTGTATGGGTAATGGCCTGTAGCAAAGGACGCTTCATGAGGAAGGGTTCGCTGAAAATTGTTTTTTCCTTTTCATCAATGGTGTGCGTATCGTGTTCCGTCATTTTAAGATGGAGCAGTTGCCGCTGGTAATTCCATTCGTACAATGCATGGGTGGCATCGAGTCCTTCATAGCATTGCAGGCGAATGAGATCGGTTTGCAAGGCATTGGCCATTACTTTGGCAATCTCTGTTTTGCCCACGCCGGCCGGCCCTTCAATCAGCAACGGTTTATTCAATTGCAAAGACAGGAATACCGACATGGCAACGGCTTTGTCGGTAATGTATCCCTGCTGTTGCAGCATGGTTTGTATGTCGGAAAGTTGTAGGTTGTTGCTAGACATGTTCTCAAAAACCTTATTCTTTTACTTCCATCAAACACTTCTTCAAATATACCTTCGCCAAATGCGTACGATATGGTACCGATGCATAATGATCGCCCATAACAGACACATTCTGCAAGGCAGCATTCACAGCTGCTGTAATAGTGGCCTCATCTATTGGTTTCCCGCTAATCGCCTGTTCTGCCCCGGTATCACGGAACGCATGCTCGCCAACGCCCGTAAAGGCGATATTCGTTCTGCCATCGGCAAAACGCATCACGGCGCAACCGGCCAGTGCAAAACGCGAAGCAGGTTGTCTAAACTTTTGATACGTACTTTTTGTACCATTGGGCGGAACCGGAATACGAATAGCGGTGATGATCTCATTGGGTTGCAGGGCGGTTGAAAACAGACCTGTAAAGAATTCAGTAGCGGGTATCCGCCTGTTGCCATTGCTGCCCTGTACTTCAATGGAGGCCTCTGCTGCAAGTACCATGGCCGGCCAGTCGGCGGCCGGATCGGCATGCGCCAGGCTGCCACCGATGGTTCCCCAATTACGTACCTGCATATCGGCGATCATGGTAGCGCCTTCTGCAAAAAAGGGTAGGTGTTGCCTGATGAGATTATGATACATGATGTCGGCATACGTGGCGGCAGCGCCGATCACTATTTCGCCATCTTGCTCTTTTATATCTTTTAACGCGGCAATGCCGCCAATATCTACCAGCTTGGCCGGACGGTTCAACCGCAGCTTCATAGCAGGTATCAGGCTATGGCCACCGGCCAGTATTTTAGTATCGCTGTCAGATAAGGCTGCTATGGCCTCATCAACTGTTTTTACTTTTTCGTATTCGAAAGCTGCTGGGATCATAAAAACTAATTTGATAATTTGCTAATGTGATAATGGAATACAGCGTTTGATTAGGCATCAACCATGGCATGCCAAACCCTTTCAGATGTTAATGGCATGCGGATGTCTTTCACCTTATGACCACCACTCCAGAGTGCGTCAATGACAGCGTTGACAATGGCGGGTGCAGCACCAATAGTTCCGGCTTCGCCTGCACCTTTTACCCCCAATGGGTTGTGCGGACAAGGCGTTACCTGGCCAGCGGTTTCAAACATGGGGAAGTCATCGGCCCGCGGCATGCAGTAATCCATATACGAAGCATTGGTAAGCTGTCCGTTTTCGTCGTATTCGGCGCCTTCAAACAAGGCCTGACCAATACCCTGTGCCAGTCCGCCATGTATCTGTCCGTCCACGATCATGGGGTTGATCACATTGCCCACATCATCCACGGCAATAAACCGTTTCAATGACACCTTGCCGGTATCCTTATCTACTTCTACTACCGCAATATGACACCCGAATGGATACGTGAAATTGGCCGGATCATAGAAGCTGCTGAAGTCAAGGCCCGGTTCCAGGTCTTTCGGATACACATGCGGTACATAGGCCGTGAGCGCTACTTCTCCAAATCCGATCGATTTATCAGTTCCTTTTACGGTAAAATTGCCCGATGCAAATTCTATATCATCTGCACTGGCTTCGAGTTTATGGGCGGCTATTTTCTTTCCCTTTTCTATTATCTTTTCAATGCTTTTCATGATGGCGCTTCCACCTACGGCCAGGCTCCGCGATCCATACGTGCCCATCCCAAAGGCCACGGTGTCGGTATCGCCATGTACAATGTCTACATCGCTGAGGTTGATGCCTAATTTATCGGCGACCACCTGAGCGAAAGTGGTTTCATGACCCTGCCCATGCGAATGCGAACCGGTGTATACACTTACTTTGCCGGTTGGTTGCACCCGCACCTGACCAACTTCAAACAGTCCGGCCCGGCAACCCAGTGCACCTACAAGTGCAGAGGGGGCAATACCACAGGCTTCTATATACGTTGAAAATCCAATACCCACTAATTTACCATTCTGCGCGGCCTCTTTCTGGGCACGGCGTACATCGGCATAATTCACCATTTCCAACCCTTTCTTTAAAACGCCTTCGTAGTTGCCGCTGTCGTATTGTAAGGCCACCTGTGTTTGATAGCCCGGTTGTTGAACGCCATCGAAAGGTGGAATGAAATTTTTGAAACGCAGGTCGGCAGGGTCTACATCCATTTCCAGGGCAGCGAGGTCGATCAGCCGTTCCAGTAAGTAGGTGGCTTCGGGGCGACCGGCGCCGCGATACGCATCTACCGGTGTGGTATTGGTGAATACGGCCGTTACATCAACATTTATTTTGGGCGTAGTATATAAGCCCTGCATCAACGTGCCATGTAAATAGGTAGGTACACAACTGCCGAAGGTAGACAGATAAGCGCCGAGGTTGGCGTATGTTTTTACCCGCAGAGCAACGATCTTTCCATTGGCATCAAAACCCATTTCGGCTTTGGTAACATGGTCACGGCCATGCGCATCCAGTAAAAAACTTTCGCTTCTTTCAGAAGTCCACTTTACCGGGCGCCCCGTCTTTTTGCTGCACCAGGTGAGCAGTGCTTCTTCAGTATAGTGAAAGATCTTGCTACCAAAACCGCCACCCACATCCGGACTTATCACGCGTACTTTGTGTTCGGGAATGCCCAGTACAAAAGCACACATCAGCAGGCGGATCAAATGCGGGTTCTGTGAGCTGGTATATAAAGTATATCTCTCACTAATAGGATCGTACGAACTATTATAACTGCGCGGTTCAATAGCGTTGGGCACCAGGCGCTGGTTTACAAATTCCAGGGTGGTCACATGCGCCGCCTGGCTCATGGCCTCGTTCACTTCTTCAATGGGATTACCCAATGCCCAATCGAAACTTTTATTGTTGGGCACATCATCATGCACCAGGGGGGCGCCGGATTGAACCGCTTTGGCGGCATCTACCACGCAGGGCAATTCTTCATACTCCACCGTTATGACGTCGGCGGCATCGGTTGCCTGTTCTTTGGTTTCAGCAATGACAATGGCGATGGCATCGCCTACATGCCTCACTTTATCGGCCACCAGCAGGGGATGCTTGGGCTCTTTCATGGTATCGCCATTTTTGAAATTCACCTGCCAGCCGCAGGGAACGCCATTTACGTCAACCAGGTCGGCGCCGGTGAAAATAGCAACCACGCCCGGCATATCCTTCGCGGCGCTGGTGTCAACGTTCAGGAGCCTGGCGTGGGCGTATTGGCTTCTTACAAAGGAAGCATATGTTTGTTGGGGTAGTACAATGTCGTCGGTATAATTACCATGGCCGGTGGTGAAGCGTTTATCTTCAACCCGTTTAACGGATCTGCCGATCAATCCATTTGTGCTCATATATTATGATGTTGAATGGTAAGTAATGTTGCTTGGGTGATATCGTGAATGGTTAATACGTGCCCTAAAAAACTCAATAACTAAGAACTATGGACCACATTGTGCATTCTCATTTTCTCTGCTGCATACTGAACCGACTTCACAATATTGTGGTACCCCGTACAGCGGCAGAAGTTTCCATCCAGCGCATGGCGAATGGCGTCTTCTGTTGGCTGCGGGTTGTGTTGCAGCAGGTCGGCGGCTGTCATGATCATGCCCGGCGTACAAAAACCGCATTGCAGGCCATGACATTCATTAAAGGCTTCCTGCAGCGGATGCAGTTCACCGTTGTGGGTGAGTCCTTCGATCGTAGTCATTTCGCATCCATCGGCCTGAACGGCCAGCAGTGTACAGCATTTAGTGGCTTTGCCGTTCACAAGTATGGTGCAGGCGCCGCAACTACTGGTATCGCAGCCCACATGGGTGCCTGTTAGATGCAGCACATCGCGCAGATAGCTCACCAGTAATAACCGGGGTTCAACAAAATGACTGTATTGGACACCATTGACCGTAACATTTATTTTGGTGCTCATGAAGTGTGGTTTAATATGTATGAACAATATTATTTTCTACGAAGCAGGTATTTTTTCCAGTTCTTTTTCCAGGTTCGAAAAAAATTGTTTGGTGAGCGTGTTCGAAACCCCACCCATGACCCGTTGACCCAGCGAAGCCAGCATGCCGGTCATTTTAACATCGCCATCAAACGCGATCTCTGTTTCATTGTCGCCCACTGCAGCCAGCGTAATTTTAATGGCGGCATTGGCATTGCCGATCTTACTGTTCTGCTGTGCTTTTAAGGTAAATGCATTGGGTTCCTGCAGATCGTCGAGATGCAGGTTGCCGGTAAAGGAGCCACTCACCGGACCCAGTTTAATATCTAGAATGGATTTAAAGGTATGATCGCCTGTTTTTTCAAGGCGGGAAATGCCAGGCACTATGTGGGCGAGTGAATCCATATTCATCAGGGTCGCCCAAACTTTGGGCGGCGCTGCATGTAACAGATATTTCCCCGCAAGTTGCATATGGCATTATATTAAAGGCGGCAGGGAACGGAATAAATAAGGATAAAGAGCCAGGAATATTGCTATGGAATGATGCAATCGTTATTTACTCTATTAAGTTAAGGAAAAAAATGCAGGCGGGAGAAAAAAATAAGAATGAGATTCTTTGCCTTGGTGATATTACCGATAATGAAGCTATGAGTTCCCATTGGGGTGAAGTAAGAGGTAGGAAGTATGAAGTAGGAGGAGCCCTAATGTGTTACCTCAAAATAATATTTTGGGCTTCCTATCGGTAGCCTGAGGATTCAAGCATGCGTATGAGTTTCGAAAATCGGGTTCTTCTTACTTCCTACCTCATACTTCCTACTTCGGCCTCCTATTTTTCTAAAATTCTTTTTTATTGCTAATTGTTCCCTGGTTTACGGGTACAGCAGGTACTTCTTACGCATCTTCTTGTATTGCGACAGACCGGGTTCCCAGGAGTCCTGGATCTGTTTTACGGTTTTCCCTTCTGCGATCTGTTTTTTGAATTCGGCATTACCAGCAAGGAAGTCGATATTACCCATTTGTTTGCTTTGGGTGCGATCGAAAAAGCGTGCTTTGTCGGGGTATGCGTTATACAATTCGATCATCCATTCAATATTGATCCTTTTGCTTTTGCGCAATTTCGACACATCATAATTCCTCAGGTCCAATCCATAACAAACTTCATTCATATACAGCGGCGATTCGCTCATACCCGGGATGCTCACCGGGGTAAAGGAGAAACTGTATTTATCTTTTAATGAAGGAGCACCCAGTACGGTAAAGGGAAATTGGGTCCCCCGGCCGTGATTAAGGGCTACCCCTTCAAACAAACAGGTAGAAGGGTAAAGCATAATGCTTAACTGGGTATTTAAATTGGGCGAGGGTTTTACCGGTAGTACGTAGTCCATATCATGGCGGTAATTTTTTACCGGGATGATGGTGATCTTTGCGGTTTTTTTATTGGGCAGCCAGCCTTCGCCATTGATCATTTTGGCAAACTCGCCGATGGTCATGCCGTGCGCAATGGGAATAGGGAATTGCCCGATGCCCGATTTATACTTCATGTCGAGGATAGGTCCATCAACGAGGTAACCATTTGGATTGGGCCGGTCGAGGATCAGCAATTCTTTATTATTTTCTGCACAGGCTTCCATTACATCGCGCAGGATATTGATGTAGGTATAGAAACGGCAACCAACATCCTGAATGTCGAAGATCATGATATCAACATCAGCCAGGTCGGCTTCCGTTGGTTTTCTTTTACTGCCATATAGTGAGATAATGGGAATACCCGTAGCCGGATCTGTTTCATCGGTTACTTTAACGCCAGCACTGGCCTTGCCTCTGAAACCGTGTTCGGGACCAAATGCTTTTACAAAGCGGATACCACGGGTCATGAGGCTATCGACGAGGTGTTTTTTGCCGATGATGGTAGTTGGGTTGGCCAGAATGCCTACCCGTTTATTTTTAAGCAGGGGAAGATATTTTTCGGTTTGATCGGCACCGGTAATAATGGGTTGATCATGCTGCCTGGTAACGTGGCAAATCCCCACATCCGGCATCTTACCAGGTGCGGTAGTGAAATTAAAGATAAGGGGAGAAGCTATGAGTAAAGCCAGTACGCAGTAGATCTTCATAACTGAAAGGTTGAGTTAAAGTTGTTGGCGAATGTCCCAATAGTTTTTTATATGCAAGTGAAAAATGTGATAAATATTCGGGGCAGGCAGCAATTAGCAGGGAATGGTTTGGGGTTGGTATATTTTTATGTGGTTATTCGCAAAAACCTGCATTGTTAATAGCAATACCAAGAGCTTTCGGAATTCATTTATTATAGAGAGTAATTTTGTAGAAAGGTAGTTGCTTTAGTTTCTTCAATTTTATCAGCTACTTTATCAGATTCTTCTGAGTGTATTAATGTTATGGCGGGATTGTTTCTTATGTTTTCCCATATTTTATGCTCCTTTGAATTTACTTCGGCAGGCTCATCGCCAATGACGTAATAATTATCTTCTCTACTATTTCTATCGGAATATTTTAAATTCAATAATGAAATAAGGCCAAAGTAGTGGCTAAGCTCTTTATCAATTGTTTCATATTTTTTATGAAATGGAATTGCCTTTGCGCCAACAAAAGCACCATTTAAACCAATGCAATCAACACTAAAGTTATAATATAGGCCTGGCAATTTTTCAGGTGTTAATTCTATATTGGTATGAACAATCGCCTGAACTCTTTCTATCAATTTGGATTGAATTATTTTCCGGAACTCAAATTCTTTATTGTCAGGTTGTGGTTTTTCTTTTTGGTATGTTTTATCAATGAGTAACTTAAATAGTTTAATAAATTTTTCTTCAGTAATAGTGTCATTAAGGAATGAAGGTTCTGAGAATCTTAATATTCCATTAAAATAGGTGTTCAAATGTGAAACATCATCTGAAGATAAAAAGCTTTTTATATGGAAAAGGGTATTTTCTGACGTTGAGTTATTTGCTTCTTCTACTCTTAATTCAATCTGCCTGGTTATAAAATCAATTGTATCTTCCTTTCCAAGTAACCGTTTTGCAACAAGTTTCTTTTCGTCTGAAAAGTGAAGCCAAAGTTTATTGGCATCCTGCAATAACAAGCCAATGGAGATATTATCACCTGACACCGGGTTAGGTGCAATTTTTATTATGGTGTAAAATGTTTCCATTATTTGCAAAGTCTTAAATACTCGTTGAATACTTGTTTGTTTCTATCCTGGTTAAATAAAAAATCAGACACTAAAGTTTCATATTTCTTGTAAAGCCCCATTCTGGTGGAATCAATAAAGCGATTTTAGGAAATTCTTGTTTGCATCGTGAAATGTAAAGATAATATTTTTCCTCCTCATTTCGAATCCATTGATTATCACAGTTTAGGATGCATTTTAATCCTTTGAAAAATCGTGATTG
>DASUVL010001048.1:0-5161 GCA_036379015.1 Niastella sp. | reverse complement strand
AGAGGGATATGTAAATGATGTAGCCATGCGTTATGATACGCAGCGCGGTGTATTGTGGTTATTCCCGAATGCTGTTGGAGTGTATACGATCAAGGTAATTCAAAAGAAGTCACAACTTATATATAGTGATACCGCCACCATCAATATAACAACTTATCCTGGCATGTTGCCGGGCGTAATTGTGTCGCCGGCCAGGCAGTGCGCACAGGCTGAATTTAATGTGATGGTAAAACCAGATACAGGTACTACGCCTCTTAACACCCTCGTTACCTTATATGAAATCGTTGGCAATGGGGCCGCAAAAGTGGCCGGTACACAAACCTATACCGGAAATTCGCTTAACTGGAAAAGAACCGGTATTACTGCATCTGTAAACAAATATGTTGCAGTATGTATTCCGCCTGCAGGATTTATGTGCAATAATTCCATTCTTACGGATACGGCTGTTACGATCATTGACGCTTTACCTCTGTCTATCGTGATCACTCAAAAAGGCAGCATATTACGTATTGATCAACCCAATCCTGTTTTTTCGTATCAATGGCAATGGCAGTCAGCAAATGGTGAATGGAAAAATATTGCAGGCGCTACAGGCAATACTTACATCGTACATAAAACCGGCCATTACCGGGTACAGAATACAAATAGTTTCTGTACGCAGATCAGTAATGATATACAGGTATCCGGCAAACTTAATATTAATTTATTCCCCAATCCCTCGCAGGAGATAATTACCATTAGTCCATTGCCAGATGAGGATGCATGGAAAGCATTAACTATTGTTAACAGCAGAGGAGAGCAGGCAGGGCCAGTGCTCAATATTGACAATCAAAATCAGGTTTCTATTGATATAAGGGCTTTGCCGGCAGGGATATATATAGTTGTGTTGCAGGGTAACTCGGGACAAAAAGAATATTTGAAGTTTGTGAAGTTATAATTTCAACAAGCGATAATGCGGTGTTGCCATCGATCTGTTTTTAATTTAGATCAATCCTGCGGTTGACCCCAATTTCATTAACAAAATATTCATCATGAGAAATTACCAGTAAAGTGCCATCAAAAGCTTTTGGGTAAAGTTATTTGAAGCAACTAAAAATCCCTGCTTCCGGAAGAAACACACCGAAATGGCTATTCCTCCATTATCGGTTATCTCCTTAACCACTTTATCCGCTCCTTCTTTGCTTGAAGCATAATTTACAACAACCTTTGCGCCTTCTGCCGCAAAATGTTTTGCGATAGATGCACCTATTCCTTTTGAAGCACCGGTAACTACCGCTACTTTGCTTTTTAATTTACTCATTATTTCTATTGATAAGTTTATTTCACTAAGAAGGTATTAGCCATACCGCCATCCGCTAAGATATCGGCGCCTACGATGAATGTTGAATCGTCTGAGGCTAAAAATACAGCCGTTTTTCCGATCTCAGCCGGAGTTCCTTGCCTGCCAAGCGGCGTAAGATCTATCCAGATTTGCTTCACCTGGTCCACTAGATCCTGCGGTACCATCTTTCCAAAAACCGGCGTATCAATTGAGCCAGGCGAAATTGTATTCAACCTTATTCTCCTTGACAATAGATCGAGCGATAAGCCTCTGGCCAATGAAATAACGGCCGCTTTTGCAGCGGCATATATCGTAGCTCCGGGTGCAGCCCGATGTGCGGCGTTCGACGCGATCAGTATAATGGAAGCGCCGTCATTTAAATAAGGAAGCGATTTTTTTACGGTGAAATAGGTGCTTTTTAAATTCAGGTCCATATAGCGGTCGTAACCTTCTTCCGTTACATCGGTTATCGCCATCAAGGGAATCCCGTCCACAACGCCACCTGCATTCACTACCAATGCGTCTATCTTCCCAAACTTATCAGCCGTAGTCCTATATAGGTTCTCCAGGTCATCAAGATTTGTTACGTCTCCCTTTACACCTATAAAATTACCACCCAGGGTTTCAACAGCGCTGTTCAACGTAGTCTTAGAAAATTGTCGGGAAATAATGTTCGTTGCTTGTTGGGCGTGGCCACTCCATGATTCAAAAATGCCATAAAAGGCCCCACCGTCTCATTACCTTTTTATCCCTGCTATTTTAGCTTAATACTTTGCTGATCAAATAACTGCAACGCAGGACAAATAGTTGTTGATTGCATTTTTGCATTAATACCAGCTGGCTATATGAAAAAAACAATGTTTGTCTATTGTATGGTGTTTTTTATAATGCCAGTTGTACAGGCGGCACCAGCCGATACCATTTTAATAACAAGTCCCGACCGCCAAATAGCGTGTAAGATCTTCAAGCAACAAAACCAGTTTCAATATACTGTTGTATTTAAAAATGTGGTGGTTGTTGCCAACTCCCTCCTGGTGCAAATGCTGAATGATAAAGAAGTAACGGGTGCCGTAAAATCAAAAGCTATTAAACGATATCAGATCAATGAACAATATCCATGGCTGGGTGTGCATGCAACTGCGGTTAATCAATGCAATGGAATAAAGATCCCTTTTCAACATCAGCAAACAACAGATACCCTGGAAGTACGGGTTTTTAATGATGGGGTAGCATTCAGAATGATCTTGCCCGCTGCAAACAATGTCAGCCGGATACCAGATGAAGCAACGGTCTTCAATATTCCGGCCGGCAGCACCTTATGGTACCACGATCTGGAAATACATTATGAAAGCGTGCATGTAAAAAAGGAAATCAGTCAGGTACAAAAAGGTGAATGGGTGGCGCCTCCTGCTACCTATAAATTACCACAGGGATATTATGCCTCCATTACCGAAGCAAACCTGGTAAACTATGCGGGTATGGCACTACAGGCAAATGGAAACAACGGATTGCAAATTCGATTACCTCAACATCAACGTGCTTCGTATCCGTATCGCTTGCGATACAGTCCGGAAGATACGTTGCGGCTGCAGCAACCTGCTGCTATTGCAGGGACCATTATCACGCCCTGGCGGGTAGTGATAATAGGTAGTGATCTAAATACCCTGGTTAATAGCGACATCGTAAACAATTTATGTCCGCCACCGGATAAATTGTTGTTTCCGGAAGGAATTCATACAAGCTGGATAAAACCCGGTCGGGCCGTATGGAAATACCTGGATGGGGGCGGAGAGGGTACGGTGGACGTAATGAAAAAGTTTACCGATGATGCCGCAACCCTGGGTTTTGAACACAATGTGCTCGAAGGTTTCTGGGCCCGGTGGGGTGGCGATACCTTGCGTCAGTTCATCGATTATTCCCGCCAGAAAAACGTAGGCATCTGGTTGTGGAAGCATTCCAAATCGTTGCGTAATGCCGACGAGCGTATTGCTTTCTTTAAACGTTGTCATGAGTTGGGCGTTACCGGTTTGAAAATAGATTTCTTTGACCATGAAGCCAAAGAAACCATTGATCAGTATTCGGCAATTTTTAAAGAAGCGGCTCAATATCATTTACTCCTCGATTTTCATGGCGCCAATAAGCCAACCGGTTTAATACGCACCTGGCCCAATGCTCTTACCAGCGAAGCGGTGAAAGGTATGGAGTCTAGCAGGCTTGCCGACCGGGCCACCCATGAAACTACGCTCCCCTTCACGCGGTGTTTGGCCGGGCCAGCAGAATATACCGTCATGCATTTTGGTGAGCGCAGAAAGAATACAACGTGGGCGCACCAGGTAGCAAGCGCGGCTATCTTAAGTTCCCCGTTATTGACCTATGCAGCCAGTCCTGCCAATATTCTGGTAAATCCCGCTGTAGAAGTCATCAAACATATCCCGGCCATATGGGACGAAACCATTGTATTGCCACAGTCTGCTATTGGCGAACTGGCGGCATTTGCCCGGCGAAAAGGAAATACCTGGTTTGTAGCCGTTATGAATGGCCCATCGCCCACGAAACTAACCATACCGCTCCGGTTCTTGAAAAGCGGAAATTATAAAGCAACTGTAGTAAAAGATGATGGCGACAATGCCGCATCTGTAGTGGTTGAACATATAAATTATTCAGCCGGCGATCTTATTGAGCTTAACCTGGTAGCGGGTGGTGGGTATGTAGCTGAATTTGTAATGCCCTAAGGTAATGAAGACCTGTTCCCGGCAAGTCGGGACACTTCGGCCATCTAAATGCGTAAGATGTTGTGGTGCACCTGACAGGTCTAAATGCCGTTTAAAGCGAACCTGACAGGTCTCCGATAGAATGTAGCTGACTTTGTAATGCCTTAGAGGTAACGGACCGGTCAGGCCTCCAAAAACAATTTTAATAAGTATACGAATGAAATATAGCTTCATGAGATATAGAGTGTGTTTATTGATTTTCATCAGTAGTATTACCGGTTCAGCTTTTGCACAGCAATCTCCCTTACCCGTACAGCAGGATCGCTGGCGAATATTGCCCGGTGGCAGTATTGAATGGCCCATAGATAACCGCGTGCCGCATTATGACCATGTTGAAATGAGTGGCGAAAAGATATCGGTATGGGTACAGTATGGGGTAAACGCTGATGGACAACCCTCCCTAAATCGTACCATGGTATTTCCCACCTTCCGGTTATTGCCGGTACGTACCCTTGCCAGCATGACGTATAACATAACCGATGGCGAGTTGCCCAGGTTCCTGATCAATGACAAATTATTAAAAGCCGGAGTATATAATGCTACGGTTGCTACCGACATGCCGGAAAAAGTAGTCAGCATCAGGCAAAAAGGCATATTACAAATAAACAGTGAAATTGGTAAAGACAGAACGATCGCTTTGCAGCGTACGCTTTTCCCTTCAATAGATAAGCCAGTGGCTATTGAAAAATGGGTCTTCACCAATACCGGCAAACAGCCTGTAAAAGTTGAAATGGAATATCTGCATAGAGAGGTGCGACCGGCAGCAGACCGAACAACACCGGTGCAGCACAGCTTTATAGTATCTACTGTAAATGAAGGGTTGAAAACCGTACCGCCCGGCGACTCGGTGCAATTTGCTATTCTTTACCAGGCTATCAATAAAAATAACCCGTTGGCTACCGTTGATGTCAACGCAGAGCAAAATGCACGGCAGCAACGAGTGAGCGATATCCTTTCCCTGTTGCAGCTCGAAACACCCGACCCGGTGTTGAACACCGCTTTTGCTTTTGCCAAGATCAGGGCTACGGAAAGCATTTTCAAAACCAAGGGCGGTTATATGCATGGTCCC
>DASUVL010001047.1:0-7248 GCA_036379015.1 Niastella sp. | reverse complement strand
GGTCATAAGCAGTATTTGAACTATAGATGCACAAACCAACTAAATTGCATAAATTAATTGATTTATCATCATGTACATAATCCCTAAAGATAATATACGTTACTGTTTACCAAAATAAAAACACCTGCACGGCAAATTGCTTAACCGCCCGGCGTAAGCGCTTGGAGGCGATGTGGAGTTGATTTTTTACTGTTTGTTTGGAGAGCGATAGATCACCGGCTATCTGCGCTATAGATTGATCCTGGTAATAATTCCGGATGAATATGCTTTTCATCTTATCGGGCATACCGGTAATTTCTTTTTCAATGGCCTGGTGAATATTTTCCTGATCCTGCTCTTGCTGTAACAAAGCATAGTTGGGATCAGCAATAGCCTGATGCGCCAAAAAAGTTTCCAGGTTTTTATAATGTTTTTCGCGCAGTCCTTTTGAGCGGAAGTAGTTAAATATCTTATTATATAAACAGGCAACCAGGTAAGATCTGACGGTGGTTGTTTCTGGTAATTCGGGCATAGAACGCCAGATATCGGCGAAGAGGTCATGTACAAGATCGTACGCGTCGTCGACTGAACCCGTTTTTTTACAGGCCAGCTTGAATAATAATTCCCAATGCTGATGATACCATTCATTGAACAGTTGCTCATCGGTTTGGGCGGAACGGTTTTTTGGAGTAGTTGTTCGATCCTGCCACATAACTATAACAGTGAGGTGCAAATTATGTCAACCCATCAAATTGCACTGTTATCAAAATATGAACACATGGGAAATTAATGTGATAATTTGATAATGTGCTAATATGATAATGAATACAGCGCATGCGCGGAGAAACAGCCAATGTCTAATGTGATAATGAAATACACAGACTGCAGTTTGGTTGCAGTGATAAAGCATATATTCTTCTCGTAACGCGTATCCGTTACACGTGTTGTAGTAACAATTAATTTTCAAAATACTTTATCACAGTTTTGGTTCTAAAATTATATTATTAACCAGCGTAATGTTGAATAGGCAGTAAAACAATGAGTAAGTCATTTAACAGGTGTGTATGACCGTAAAAAACTTAACATTGGGAAATATTATTTCTTTGTAATTTTATATAGAGCCAATAATTGACGAGGTAAAAGTCAGCCCCCGACACTCCTTTTAGCCTCCCATCTGAATCCGGTTCGTATTATTATAATACCATTCCATCCCACATTGGAATGACTGGCAATCTATTATATTCCGTGCCTCATGAACAAACCCCTTCAACCATAAATTAATATTTAAGGTAGAAAAATTATTGTAACAAATTACTTCGTTGTAAAACGGGAAAAAACCTTATTCGTCAACATTAAGAACCTGCAATGCTATGAAAAAAAGTAATGTAGCCATTGTGATCATATGCACCCTGATCATTGCCTTGTTCGTGTACGCTTCAACCGCCAAATTGCTTGACTATTACAATTTCCAATTCGGACTATCGGAATCCCCTTTTATTGCACCCTTTGCCAATATACTAGCCTGGGCGGTACCAGCCAGTGAATTGATCATTGCCGGCATGTTGGTGATACCGGCGTTACGATTAACCGGCTTGTATGCATCCTTTTTATTAATGTTATTATTCACCGTATATATTGCGGCCATGCTGCTTTCTGGCAGCGATATCCCCTGCTCCTGCGGGGGCATCCTGGAAAACATGTCGTGGGGCGCACATATTGTATTCAACAGCGCCTATGTTGTATTAGCTGCCTATGGCATTTACCTGCAACGAAAAAAACGACGAACGGCTGCTTACCTACCTGCATTGGCATAATAATCTTTAATCACTGTTAAATACCATTATAAGAAAGGACTTGTTACGTACCCGCGTAACGACCGGAAACCGATTCCTTATCCCGTGGCGCTTAAACAACGCCACATAAATTCACCCGATATGCAAAGAGATATTATTGACCGGCTCTCCCGATTGGATCACCTTATCCGTATCAAAGGCACCGGCACACCGGCACAATTAGCAGAAAGATTAAACCTGTCGGAAAGAAGTATTTACGATTACATCAACTTCATGAAAGGCCTGGGTTGCCCCATCAAATTCGACAGCTACCGCGAAAGTTATTTTTATGAAGAAGAAGGGTTTTTCGTGATCGCGTTCTTTTCAAAAGACAAATTAAAACCGTTGCTGGAAAATTACTCAGCAGAGCTCAGAGATACAGCCTTAATCACTGCTAAAATTTAATATACCGCTGCAGCTTAACTGCAGTAGACCGCCCGACATTTAATTGCAAAGTAATATTAAGTGATAAAGGTTAAACAAGAGATTAATGCACTGGTGGAGCGAAGGCACGTCGGGTATCGCCCTCGCTTTTATAAAAGCTTATACATGTTTGGATAATCCTGCTAATAAGCAATACTATAAACAATATGCCATCAGTGCATTATTAAATCATCGTTCAAAGTTAACCAATGAACTACGCGAAAGTCCTTGATGCGGCCCTGACATTGTTTCCCAAAAGGATCAAAGTAACCTGTATCGATGGGGTTACGGGTCAACAAATTGGGAAATATAAAATCAGCTTACAACAACTGCCGGCTGCGTTTGATAAGCCGGTGACCCTCGTCATAGCCGGAAACGAATGGCGGGTGATACAGGCCAAGCCAGTCAGCGCCGATGATTTTTCGATATTCAAAAAACTAACACTGCATGTGTTGGGGAACGAACAGCTGCAACAGGCTACCTTAGGGTATAATGTGCCTACCCGGCATACCAGTACCCCCGGTGTCACTACTACCCCACTCTACAACGATTATACATTGGACATACATGCAGACGACTGGTTGCAAATGGAATTTCTGCCTGTGCAGGCATTACCGCAAATACAGGAAGAAGTGGCGTTGATAGATCCCATCCTTTTACCAGAAAAGGGCACCAATCTTCTACTGGGTTACGAAACCATCCATGTCCGCAACCAGACGGCACAGTTGGGCGTTGCTATTCCTTTTGACGCATTTTGCGCAGCCATCCAGGTACAAAGTATAGGAAATCTCCGGTTGGCCGGGGGCGATTTTATTGAAAACGGGTTTGCTCTGCGATCGGACAATTACGAATATTATGGCACCATAGTGAATGGCATTATTACCCATTTATGTCTTTCTACCTTTGATTGTGTAGACGATGAGTTCTCACAGATAGCCACCACATGGGAACTGCTGCTGGTGAACTGGTGTATGGCCAGTATTACTATGTTTTGAAGAAGGCGACACTCGGAGAATACAGCCACACGCTGCAAACTGCACGCTTCACGCATATAAATACAGCATAACACTGATGACCTGTATTTGCGTGCGGCGTGTAGCGTGCGGCGCGAAACTGCATTTTTTATTTGCCTGATTTCAAATTTGCATGTAATTTACACTTGCTCCGATTAGTAAGCCAAACTGCCGCTATTGGCTTAACCATTAAATGTAAAGAACAGCATGGCTAAAAAGAAACGCATTGCTGCGAAAAGAGCCGTTCAGGTAAAAACCAAGACAAGAGCTCCTAAAAATAAACCTGCCGTAAAAAAGAAAAAAATTGCTAAAAAAGCGACCGCTCGCCCCAAGCCAATACTCAAACGGCTGGTCATACACACCGACGACATCACCAAGATCCTCGGCATTAATATACGCACCGCCCAAAGGTTGTTACAAACGATCCGCGAAACGTTAGGCCGACGGAAAAAGGATTACGTATCGATCAGAGAATTTGCCGAATACGTACATCTTGAAGAGGACGAGGTAAAGAAAAACCTCGACGAAACAGTCCTTTCCTGACGGATACGACGGTTTTCATCAACGGAAGACGTCTTACGACGCTTTATACACATTATTTTCCAGGCGCTTTGGAAATGGCCATCGCTCTGATTGGTAAGTCAATGCCGTTATTGGTTTAACCAGTTAAATGTATTGCCATGAGTAAAACAGCGGATTTTCTTGAAGAAGATAGCAAAAGGAAACTTTCATCACGTGCATCCATAAAACATCCAGCTTATTTATACACTAAACATAAAGCGGCGCGCCTGGTTCATATCTGCGGTATGGACCGGGCGTTGCCATCTATGTAATGTACGGAGACTGATACGCAAACGCTGCATAATATCCTGGTTGTAGAACCATTTTTCCAGACCTTGTTCGTTATTGTTTGTAATTGCCGGTTTCATATTATAGCGTTTTACGTTTGTTATTTACTATCTGGCTATTTCCCCTTTTTCTATAACTCACTTTACTTCCTTTGACAATTGTCAATTGTTCGCCTGCGCCAGATTGACAATTGTCAAATCCCATTTCACAATAAGATTTCTTTACCCCTGTATACCACCGCTGTTATCTTTCCTTTATACCTCCTCAATACCTGACTTACCTTTTGTTTACCGGTTAAGTAAGGAAAAGGTAAAGGAAGACTAAGTCAGGTATAAAGAAAATACGACCAACAGGTATCCTTTAGGTAAGCAAAGGGCAAAATTTAGGTAAACAATAGGTACGCAAAAGGTAAACCTGAGGTAAACAAGGGGTAAGGAAAATTGATCATTGTCAAGTATGTCGTTTCTAAAATCACTATACCTGTAACCCTCAGGTCATTTATCACCTCATTTCTCCGACAATACAATTCTCTGACTTTCAACACTCACAAATGCAAAAAGGTACCAAAAAGGCACATTTTGTACCCAAAGGTACCAAAGGGTGTTTTTTGGGCATATAAAGGCACTTTTCGGGTGTAGTGTGCACGTTGCAGTTGGATTGGCCCTCTTTGTAACCTTACATTTGTATCGCACAAGGCAATTGATCAAATACCGGTTATGAACAGTTGCTAAATGCATAAACATTTATTTATTCACTTTTAAAATTTAATTTTTATGGCACGAATTGAAGAAAGCATGCATGGCGGCTTTAGAGGTAAAGTCGGCAAGCTGGTGGGTGGCAAATGGAACGGCATTGACTACGTCCGTAGTATCGGAAAACGTACCAATACCGAAGCCACTCCGAATCAACAAAATCACAGGTCAAAATTGGCACTTGCCGGAAGTTTTACCCGAACCATTAAAAAGGTGGTAAAGGTTGGTTTCCGCGATGGGGCCGTTAGAATGTCGGGGTATAACGCCGCCGTCAGGGATCTGCTAAAGAATGCCATTACAGGCGAATCACCAAACTACAGGATCGATTACAGCCAGGTAATGGTATGTAAGGGCGAAGGCCGGGGGCCCATTGGGGCCACTGCTTCATCACCTGCAGCAGAAACCATTACGTTCAAATGGAGCACCAGGAACGAAACAGGCGAAGTAAAGCCTACAGACAAGGTAATTCTGGTAGCGTATTGTGAAGCGTTTAATGTAAGCGCATATACAATACAGGGACCTGACCGCAGCACAGGCACAGGTTCTCTGGAAATGCCTGAATTCAGTGGACAGGAAGTTCACACCTGGTTGGCTTTCATCTCGGCCGATGGTAAGACTGTATTCGAAAGTTCTTACACGGGCATGGTGAAGATCACGTAAGGTAAAGGCCTTATCCTAAAAGAAAGCCCCGCACAAGCTAGCGGCGGGGCATTTCTTTTTCTTTAACATCAACTATTTTAATTAACGCTAAAAATTAAAGTTATGGCACAAATGTCATCAGGCCTATTAGGCTCTATAAGAGGTAAAGCAGGAGACAAAGTTTATTATGTTCGCAAAGGCAAACAGTGTGTTCGGAGTGTACCCAAAAAGAGTTCTAAAGAACCCAGTAGATCCCAGTTGGAGCAGCGAGCGAAAATGGCTAAAGCTATATTTTTTGTGAGCAGTTTAAAACAACTGCTATCCATTAGCTATCGGCATTATTTCAAACATCGCACTCCTTCCAATGAAGTTGTAAAACAAATCCTCCGTAGCGCTATTACCGGAGTCTATCCAGACTTCAATATTGACTACAGTAAAGTACTGGTTAGTCTGGGTCATATAGCTAAAAATCCATCGGCACGAGCGAGTGCTGCAAAGAATGAAATAAATTTTGCCTGGAATACTATATGTATAGGCGGATCATATAATAACGATAGGAGCATATTGATAGCGTATTGTGAAGCATTAAACCGATGCATATTTACCAGCACTGGCCCTATCCGCAGAACCGGTGAGGCTACTCTACCCGTTCCTGATTTCCGCGGACAGTTAATCCATACCTGGTTGAGCTTTATTTCGGAAGATGGGAAGAATGTGGCTGATAGTGTTTATACGGGGGCGGTGTGGGTGACGTAAATAGGCAGGCGGTAACAAAGCATACTTTGCAATTATTCATTTCATGAGTATTTTTTAAATTGTTAATTTAATGCACCCTATTCAACAAAAAAGGCTCCTGGCTAAGGGGCCTTTTTTGCATATGGAAAATCATTTGGGGATTCATTAGAACCTTGGTTCTCTTTATTCAGAGAGAAGCACAAAATAATGGCACAACAATAACTCTGTTAACTTTATTACAAATGAGACATGTCACCAACGGTAGGAAATTGATATTCCTGTAGCTTTATAGTTAAACCAACATTTTATATGAGAAATAATTATACTCAATTCGTCTTTTTTCTTAGCACACTTGGTATACTATTCGCCGGCAGCTCCTGTAGAAAATCAGAAACAACACCAGCTCCACCTGCTACCGTATCGTTCACTATGAAAGATACTCTGATTATATCATCACAATACGCATCAACAGATCCGGATATTTTTAATAAATACAACGGAAAAACGTACTCGATTGATTCAAAAGAAAAAACGGATATAATACCCAGGAAAAAACCAGGCGCCAGCCAGCATTTCATGTTTTATTTCCAGGACGCATCGGTTTATGAGCTTCAACCTTCATTTGAAGTGATCATTAAGAACGCAGACGTCAACACATTCGAGACGGCATATGACCTTACTGATGCCAACAAGATCCAGTTGAATTATCATCAGCGGTTAAAAGATTATTCAGTTGCTATAAACATGAATGGAAAAGTATTAGACGGCACCTTGAAAATTGAATACGATAAACAATATAATACTTTGTCTGGTGAAATAACCAATCTAAAAGTGCCTATTGATTTTTATACACCGGAAGATGTTGAACTGGATTTACCAACCCGCAGTAATATCCTGCTTTCAGAAGGAGGTTCTTACCGGACAGTTTCTATGGTATTTACTTATGCTAGGGTTGGGAGTGCGCCGTGAGAGTGTTTATAGTCCTGATATTCTACAATAGTAAGCTCTTCCTGGCGGCTCATGAGC
>DASUVL010001046.1:0-5036 GCA_036379015.1 Niastella sp. | reverse complement strand
TATCCCTGGCTACAATTTTCCATTCCCCACTCAACTTTCCTCTCTCCACTAAATACGCTCTTTCGTATAATGCAATGGTTGGACAAACATGATACGGCATACCATACAATACATCGCCTGGTTGATAGGAGTGATTTTCGCCGGCATACAATACCAGGTGTTCTTCACTTTGCGAAACAGGTTTTAAGTCAGGCGCACCGGGAAAGAAAACGCGTTTGCCGATCTCATTTTCTGCTGCTACCGATTTATGACCCAGGTCAACACAAATGTGTGTAGGGTCAGGTAATGAAATCACACGCGTTACCACCATGGCTGCAATATGAAATGGTTGTTCGGGGCATTGATCCTGGTAGTTCTTGTCCCAGAAAACAAATGTACCCGGACTGCATTCCACTGCTGTTCGCTGGGCGTGAATGGGAAAGCTGGGCGATCCGCCGGCAACCATTTTTATATTGGAAAAGCCCATTGACTGCAACGTTTTTTGCATCGATGCTGCCTGGGCAAATGCTGCATCACTGGCCGCTTTGCGTTCTTCAAAAGTTCCACGGGTATGCCCGTCATAAGCATGCAGTCCGGCCATGGATAACCCGCTGGCCTGCGCACACCAGGTATACAGGGCAACGGCATTTTCGCCGGGTGTAATACCGGTCCGGTTCTGCCCAACATTCAGATCTATATAAACGGCAATCGTGCTACCTGCTGCAGCAAACGCATTGGCTATGGCCTGGGCACTGGTTGTATTATCGACCAAACAGGCAAATTGTGTGGCCGGGTATTGTTGAGTAAGTTGAACAAATCGTTTCAATTTGGGACCTATAGGCTGATAGGCCAGCAACACATCTGGCGCCCCGCACATCGCTAACATTTCAGCTTCAGCAATAGTGGCGCATTTGAATTTGCTGATGCCGGCGGCCAGCATCAGTTGCGTGGCTTCTTTTGTTTTGTGGGTTTTTGCATGTGGGCGCAACCGCTGCGGATCGTCGATCATACCCTTGAGCGTATGGATGTTTTCTTTCACCCGTTCAGGATATATAACCAGGGCCGGAGAATCCAGTTCATCAACGTTTTGAATCTGATACCAGTTTGCTTGCATGGTTGGTTGTTAAAATCGTGAATGGTCAATGGTCAATGGTCAATAATTTCGGAAGATGCAAGGTCGCAAATTAATTTCAAAACTCGCGAGCTATTCACCATTCACCATTCACCATTCACGATCACAGAAAGATATCCATGATCAAAACCCCAATAAGCCCCATCACCGAAACAATCGTTTCCATTAACGACCATGATCGAATGGTATCGCGTATACTGAGGTTGAAGTATTCTTTGTACATCCAGAATCCCGAATCGTTCACATGGGAGAATAGCAAACTTCCGGCGCCGATCGATAGCACCATCAGGTTAGGGTTGACATGCATTTGCGGAATGACCGGTGCAATAATACCGGCAGCAGTTAATCCTGCCACGGTGGCTGAACCCACACAGATGCGGATGATGCCGGCAATTATCCAGCCTAATACCAGCGGATGTATTTGCCATCCTTTTATATTTTGGGCAATAGCCAAACTTACGCCGCTATCGGTGAATACCTGTTTCAAAACACCGGCGCCTGCCACTATCAATAAGATCAGTGCTACATCTTTTATGGCTTCGCCATAAATATCCATGATCACTTTCATAGACCGGCCGGTGTGAATGCCTAAAGTGAACGTAGCCGTCAACAGGGAGAGGAGCATCACGATAACAGGGTCGCTTATAAACTGTAGGAATTGTTGCCAGGTGCCGTCCAATGTAGTAACGAAAGGAATGATAGTCGTGATGGTTATCAGCAATACCGGCAGTAAGGCGGTTAAAAAACTATTCGCGGCATTCGGTAACTGTTCGTCGGCAATCATCCTGGCCTGAAAAGCCTGCAACGGCGTACTACGAATATGCTTCAGCGTTTTAGAGAACAACGGTCCGGCCACAATGATGGAAGGAATAGCCAGGATAATACCATACAGCAAGGTTAGGCCCATATTGGCATTGAGTTGCGTTACCAGGGCCGTAGGCGAGGGGTGGGGTGGTAAAAAGCCATGCGTCACTGATAAAGCGGCCAGCATGGGTAAGCCGATGTAAACAGCAGGTAATTTATATTGGTATACTACAGAAAATATCAGCGGCACCATTAACACAAACCCTACATTGTAATAGAGCGGAATGCCTACCACAAAACCGGTTACCATTAAGGCCCATTGCAGATATTTCTCCCCAAAAGTGCGCATGAGCACCTGGGTGATCTTTTGTGCAGCGCCGCTTTCAGCAACTAATTTACCCAGCATTGCGCCCAGCCCGATGATTATAACAAGCGAACCCAGCGTATCCCCAATGCCTTTTTGTACAGAGGCGGTGATCTTGTTCAGGGGTATGCCCAGGCACAAGCCTGCCGTTATCGATATGATCAAAAAAGCCAGAAAAGGATTGAACTTCGCCAGGGATATAAGCACGACCAGCGCTATAATACAAAGCAGTACTATTAATAATGTCATCATGTTAAATGGATATGGTTAGTAATGGTACCGGTTACACGCAATTCCCCACATAGTGGCTTTATTTCCACTTTACAATGTAATGATCTTTTTTGGGAAATAAAGGTAAAATCGGCCAGTGTTGGGTATTGAACAAGGTGAATGGTCAATGGTGAATGATGAATAGCTCGCGAGGCTTGAGACTAATAATCGATCTTGCGCAGCTTGAATTTCTTGCCTTTTGCTTTATGCCTCGTTGCCTTGTCGCCTCCTCTATGCCTCGGTGCCTGGTTTCGTTTTTGCCTCGTTGACTTGTTGTTCAACACCTTTTCTTAATTTGGCGCTATGGATTCTCTTACGCATATCGTATTAGGTGCCTGTATTGGTGAAGTATTTATTGGCAAGAAAGCCGGCAGGCGGGCATTGTTGCTGGGCGCTGTGGCGCAGAGTCTGCCCGATATTGATTTTGTTGCCTCTTTCTGGATGACGCCTACCCAGGACCTGGTTGCGCATAGGGGCATTACCCATTCCTTGTTGTTTGTGCTGCTCATTACGCCATTGCTGGCCTGGCTGGCCGACCGGTGGCGACGTCCGCATAATATTACTTTTTCAACCTGGCTTTGGTTTTTTGCCGTAGAGCTTTTGACACATCTGGCGCTTGATACCTTTAATGCTTACGGTACCGGTTTAATGGAGCCGTTCTCGCACCGGCGTTTTGCCATGCACGCTATGTTCGTAGCCGATCCGTTATTTTCTATAGTACCCGGTGTTGTGGCCGTTGCTTTGTTGTTCATGAAGACCGATTACAAAAGAATACGCTGGGCGGGGATCGCGATAGGCTGGTGCGTTTTTTATTTAGCGATCGATGTATTTAATAAATCTATTGTGGAAGGTGCGGTAAAACGGGTAGCTAAAGAACAACATATAGAATACCGCCGGCATTTTACCACGCCTACACCTTTGAATAATCTGCTGTGGTATGTGGTGCTGGAAGATGATAAAGGCTATCATATCGGGTACCGGTCTGTGTTCGACCGCCGGCAACATATCGAGTTCACTTATTTTAACCGGAACGATTCTTTGTTAGACCCGGTAAAGGACCTGGAAGAGCTAAAAGACCTGTTTATATTCTCGCAGGGCTACTATACCATTGAGCGGGAAGGAAAATCCCTGGTGTTTAACGATCTGCGTTTTGGCCAACGGGTGGGCTGGTATAAACCCCAGACTGGTTTCGTATTTCATTATTATCTGCAACGGCCGTACGGAAACAACATGGTTGTACAACGGGGTCGTTTTGCCAATTGGGACAAAGCCGCTTTTGCTTCTATGTGGCAAAGGATAAAAGGGGAGTGATCGTGAATGGTCAATGGCCAATGGTGAAAAAAGCTGTATGCTGCAGACATTCAGAACTCAAAGCAAGGGACCTGCAACTGGTAACTGGTAACCGGCATCCGCGTCACTTCTGTTTAAAATAGAAGGTGAAGATGTAAAAAATAATACGAACCAGCCAGTAGGAGATATATTGAATGGCCCGCTGGAAAATGTTATACTTTTTATTGTAGTCTTCCACGGTTATCTGCACACAATCATTAGCCATAATGGATCCCAGCTTTTGATGCACCTGGGTGGCAAATGCTGCATCATTTACATCGATATTCAATTCCACACTGGCATAGGCACTAATGTCGTTTACATTGTATGAACCAATAGTAACCCATTTTTTATCACGCGTAGCCATTTTGCCATGTAATACCGACTTGGTGTATTCATACAATTTAATATTGCGTTTTAATAACCAACGGTACATATAACGTTCCGCATGTTTAGCCAGTGGTACATCCGATTTTTCGGCGACAATTACGCTGATGTCAATATTTCGTTTGGCGGCTCTCGACAAATGATGCCTGATGATGGTTCCCGGTAAAAAATAACCCGACATAATGATCACACTCGAAGTCGCTTTCTTCAGCATTTCAAAATAGCTACGCGAGATCTGGTTCTTGCGTTTTACCCAATCATTTCTTCGAATGCGAAGGGGGCTGTTACCAGTCGCAGGCGGTAAGGAGGTAAGTTCGTGCTTCAGGTTTCTTTTTAAAGCCATTTGACCCGGGCGTGCCCAAACATCAATACAAACTTTATGAAGGTCTGCTGCAACAGGTCCCTCCATATACAAAGCCCAATCTAGCCATGCCGGGTTATCATCCATGTCGTTATACCGGTTGCTTATATTGATGCCGCCAACCAATCCGTAATAGCCATCAGCTACTAATACTTTTTGATGCATACGGCGGCCAAAATAAAAGTGCTCGCTCTTTAAAATAGGTTCAAAAAAGCGGAAATGAATGCCGGCAGTTTGTAGTTCTTTAATAAAAGCGGTAGATAATTCTTTAGATGCGTAGCCGTCGGTCAGCAGGTACACCTTAACACCTCGTCTGGCTGCTTCCTTAAGGGCGGAAGCTACTTGTTGACCGGTTTCATCATCTTCATAAATATATACCTGCAGGTGTACCGTATGTTGCGCCTGCCTGA
>DASUVL010001045.1:0-3441 GCA_036379015.1 Niastella sp. | reverse complement strand
GTTAATAGTTAACGGGTTTACCCATTAGCATTTTACAAATCTTTAAAATGTCCTGCCATGGGTACGCTTCAACAAATTCACAGGTGGAGCCTTACACATCACCCCCGCTGGCTGGTTGTGATGCGGGTTGCTTTAGGTATCTGTCTCTTCTTTAAAGGCATCTTCTTTCTGGCAAATACATCAACGCTTGAAGAACTGGTAAAAGGCAGCCTGGTTGCCAACCGGGCAGACTGGATGGTGCTTTTTATAACCTGGGCGCACCTGCTGGGTGGCTTTTTGATAATTATCGGATTATTTACCCGTTGGGCGGTACTAGTGCAGATACCAATACTAATGGGCGCAATTATTTTCATCAATACACAACGCGATGCCTTTGGCGCATTTGAATTGCCGTTTGCATTAATGGTGTTGGTGCTACTGATCTTTTTCCTGGTTGAGGGAGGCGGCCCAATTTCGCTCGACAACTTTTTCAGCAAGCACGAGGCGTGACGCACGAAGTATGAAGTACGAGGTACGAAGTATGAAGTACCCGAATTCTCAGTTTCACTCTTTTTCTCTTACCTCTTACTTCTTACTTCCTACTTCTTATCTCCCTACTTTCAGTTTCGGCCTCATTCCCCCTCATATATAACTCCGGATGTAGGTGTCTCATGCAGCTCAATGCGGTGCATGGCGGAAAGCTGTGGCTTCAATTTGTTCCATATCCAAACCGCGATCAGTTCACAGGTCGGGTTTTCCAGACCGGGCAGATCGTTCATCAGCTTATGATCCAATTGGGTGACAACCGGTTTGATGATCGTCTTCAGCTCCGCAAAATCAATGATCCAACCAAATTGGGGGTCGGGTTTACCCTTTAACCACACCCTTAACCGGTACGTATGGCCATGAATGTTTTTACATTTATGACCCTCCGGAACGTTGGGTAAAAAATGGGCTGAATCAAATGTAAATTCTTTATAAAGCAGCATAAGAGGCGCAAAGGTAGGAAAGAATAATGTGCTAATATGATAATGTGATAATTTGATAATGGGAATACAGGCTCCTGGCTTTCAGAGCCTGCCCTGGCAAGTCTAGACCTCACGATTGCGGATTGACGAATGCCGTCTGCCGTTTCAAGCTACAAACAAAAAAGCAACAGAGCTGCGTGGCTTTCATCTGCCAGCTGGCGGACCGTTTGCCGTTTCATCCGTCAACTGGCGGCCCCGTTTCACGAAATAAAAAACCCCGGCAATCGATGCTGCCAGGGTTTGTATGGGTTTTTCGAGCTTATTTATTTATGCAGGGTAATTGTGCCAAGGTCTGCTTCTTTGCCTACAGTTACCGATACATTGGTAATAGTTGTATCCTTGTAACCGTTGCTTGCATTTACAAAAACAGAATAAGTTCCTGAATCAAGACCACGTACTTTGAATTTGCCATCGCGCCAGGGAATGGCATATGCTGTATCCGTTGCATTGTATACAGAAACAATTGGGAAGGCATCTCCAGGTTTGATCTCTCCCTTTACAGCTCCGGATTCTTTAATGATAAACGCCCGGATGAATGGAGCCAGGTAGAATTCACCGTCACGCATACGAAGGATGGAACGACCACAATCAAAATCAAGCCACAAACGATAGCGACCGTTTGAGTAGTTATCCCACTCATGACCATACAACCTGATCGTAATTGTCGTTTGATTATTGAATAAGTTCAGCGGATAAGAAACACTATCCTTTACTATAGAGTTATTGGTTCCGATGGTAATTACAATTTTCCGTATGGTTCCATCAGTTACCAGTCCACTGCCCAGCAAGGTATCAATACCATTACGCAAGGTCAGTAGATCATATACGCCTGGTGCAATGCTCAGCGAATCCCAGATCGTACACTTCTTGGTGCTATCCCAATTAACACGGCGGCGGGTTTTATCGCAGGTATCAACCAATACTTTCACCGACTTGATATCAATTAATACTTTGTCAAAATAATCGGTGGGCCCATCAGTAAGATAAAGACTTAACTCCTGCTTACCCGAAGGCACAGTTGAATTATCTGATTTATCTTTTGAACAGGCATAAAAAACGGTTGCTCCTGCAGCAACAATCATTACATACTTAAACAGGCTTCTCATTGATTTCATTTTTGCGGTTTTGTTTGAATCAAAAACATTTCAATGGAATTTTAACAATTTCCATGCCTGTGTAAGTAAAATTCATAACTATAAATGTTTGCATTTACCCAACGCTATGCTACAATAAACGTACACCTGCTTACTAACAGATAAACTACCCCGTTTTACAAACTATTAACAAAAGCGATTAAACCTTACGTCAAAGGCTTAGTCTAACCGCATTACTGCGACAAATTGTAATTTTATAATTTCTTAGTCCACCTTTTTTGTAGACTTAATTATTTGCTGTAACATTGTGGTACAATTAACCACCATGCAACTGTATAATTCAAAAGAGCGATGTTGATCATGTATAACGAAGCAGCTATACATTTTTCAACCATAAAATATTGTCGCATGAATCGCACACACCGCAATAGCTGGCTGATTGCGTTGCCGGTTTTTATTTTACATACATCAGAAATTTTCCCGGCGCGCCCACATACCATAGCAGGAGCAGTAAAAAACAATAGCACAGGCAAGTACATTGAAAATGCTTACATCTATATAACATCCGGGGAAGAAGAAGCGCTTTCCAATAGCAAAGGCGCCTTTACCATTTCAACCTGGCAGGATTTACCGGTTACATTGGTAATAGAACATCCGGTTTATCAAAAACAAAAGATCCGCATTACAGATGCGTCGCAATATCAACTAATTAAACTTGATCCTAAACAGTAAAGCAATTATCCGCACCAATCTTTACCGGTTATGAAATTGAACCTGCTTGCGTTGGCAGTACCTTTTTTTGTCATATTCATGGCGTTGGAGTTTTTCATTGCCCGCCAAAAAAAGAAACCCGTTTTTAATCTGCACCATTCTATTGCAAACATCAGTGTAGGCATTGCAGAACGGTTGCTGGATGTATGGGTAACCGGCTTGTTCTTTTTCATATATGATTTTCTACAGAAAAAATTCGGACTGTTCACTATTCAACCGGGTATCTTATTATGGATCGTACTGTTGTTGTGCACCGATTTTCTCTGGTACTGGTATCACCGCCTGGCGCATGAGATCAACCTGTTCTGGGCGGTGCATGTAGTGCATCATCAAAGCGAAGATTTCAATTATACGGTATCGGCCCGCATAACCGTGTTTCAGGCTTTTGTGCGTACGGGATTCTGGGCAGTATTGCCGATACTTGGTTTTCCGGCTTCCATGATCACCAGCATTTTACTGGTGCATGGGTTGTACCCTTTCTTTATTCATACGCAACTGATCGGAAAACTGGGCATCCTGGAATATATCCTGGTAACGCCCTCACATCATCGCGTTCACCATGCCAGCAA
>DASUVL010001044.1:0-4906 GCA_036379015.1 Niastella sp. | reverse complement strand
TTTAATATTGGACATTCAATATTCAATATTTCTAGTAGGTCTTTTTTTCATCAATAGACTCAAGGATCTTGAAATAGCTGATATACCGTTCTTCATCAACGACTCCATTGGCTACCGCGTCTTTTACCGCACAGCCAGGTTCATTTATGTGTAAACAATTGTTGAACTGGCAATCGTTTATCAGCCGGGCCATTTCGGGAAAGTAATGCGATAGCTCCTGGCGCGATATATCTACCAGTCCAAACTCCCGCATGCCTGGTGTATCAATTAACCGGCCGCCTGTATTCCCGGGCAGATCAAACATTTCTGCGAACGTGGTTGTGTGCAAACCTTTGCCGCTCCAGCCACTTACATCCTGGGTCTTTAAATGCAGTTCGGGGAAAATAGTATTAATAAAAGATGATTTGCCTACGCCGGAATGGCCGCTCATGAGGGTTGTTTTATTCTCCAGTGCCTTCTTTACTTCCTCCACACCCTGATTGGTTTTAACAGACATCAATACCGTATGATAGCCTATAGCCGCATACATATCTCTCAATGCTGCATATTTTTCCAGCTCCTTAGTTTTATACAGATCCGCTTTATTAAAAACTACAATAGCAGGCACATGATATGCTTCGCAGGTAACCAGGAAACGATCAATAAATCCCTGGGAGGTTTTAGGATCCTTGAGTGTGGCAAATAATAACGACTGATCGAGATTAGCTGCAACAATATGGTGATGCATTTTATGCGCTGGCGATTGCCGGTTAATATAATTGCGCCGGGGACAAATTTCAACGATCATGGCCGTATTGGCCGATTCACTTTCTACTTCAACAACCACTTCATCACCCACAGCAATGGGGTTGGTAGAGGTAATATCACCTATTTTGAACACACCCTTTATGCGGGCACTCATGTCTTTGCCCGTCTCCGTTTTTATATTGTACCAACTGCCGGTTGACCGGTATACGATTGCTTTCATTGAACCATAAATGTACGTTATCCTGCGCGAAGTCGAAGACCTGTTCCCGACAAGTCGGGACGCGGCATGCTTTCCGATTATGCAAGCTACTGTGGCGTACCTGACAGGTCTTCTATTATGGAAACTTCTTGAATATAGTATACCGCAAAAATATTTCCAGCAACAATAAAGCAGCGGCTGCAAATGCAAAGGGATAGAACCGCTCTGTATAGCGTTTAAGAGATGTAACTTCTATGCGTGATTTTTCGAGCTTATCAATTTCTGAATATATTTTTTTCAAACTTTCATTATCCCGCGCTCTGTAATACAAACCACCGGTTTCTTCAGCGATCATGCGTAACAGTTTTTCATCGATATTCACTTTTTGCTGCCGGGTGGTAGTGCCGCCTGCGCCATCGGGAATAGGCACCGGTGCATATCCTTCAGATCCTACCCCAATGGTATAAACCCGCACGCCATAAGCCTTTGCGAGTTCTTTACCAGCCAGCGGATCAATACGCCCGCCCTGGTCTTCTCCATCGGTAAGCAGGATAATAACTTTCGATTTTGTTTTGACGCTTTTCAACCGGTCAACACTTACGCCCAATCCGTCGCCGATGGCCGTCCCATCTTCCAAAAGCCCGCGTTGAATATTAAATATCTGGGTTTTCAATACCGCTTTATCAGTTGTTAAGGGAACCAGGGTAAAGCTTTCCCCTGAAAAAATAACTACGCCTATGCGGTCGGTAGGCCGCAGGTCTACAAAGGCTGCCGCCATTTGTTTAGAAGCTTCTAACCGGTCGGGTAAAAAATCCTGGGCCAGCATACTACCGCTTACATCGAGGCAAAGCACAATATCAATACCCTGCCCGTTTTTCAACTCTTCATCGTTGCGTGTTTGCGGGCGGGCCATAGCCATGATAATGCAACTGAGGGCCAGCAGCCGCAACACAAAGGGGGCATGCCGGAAGGTGCTTTTCCAGGAACTGCTTTTACGGAAAACGGTGAGGGTAGATACTTTCAGGGTACCCTGTTGGCGGTCGTACCGGTTCCAGTACCAGTAAAGCATAACCGGAACGAATATAAATAACCCGAATACTTCAGGAAACGCAAATGTTATATTTTCAAACCAATTGTACAGCAAGGGTCAGGAAATATTGTTTAGTGTTTTGATAGCCGTTTGTATTACGGCGAAATTCTTTTCATTATCGTTTTCATCAGGCTGATAGCGGGCAAACTTTACAAAATCTGCGATCTGTAAAGCATGTACCAGTTGATTGAAATTTTCTTTATCTAAAGCCATCTGGCGCAATTGCGCAATCAGCTCTTCATTTGTTTTTTCAAGGGTGGCCACTTTCAGTTTACGGAACATAAACACCCGTAAAATATCGTTCAGCCGACTGTAATAGGTTTTTACTTCCCCATTTTGCAGCCAACCTTGTTTACGCAATTCTTCCAGTGCCTGCAGCGCTTCTTCGTATGGACTCTGTTTGGGTTGAACGGGCTGCGGTACAGGAGCCGCTTTCTTTGGTTTTCGTAACAGGTAAACGATAATGGCAATAGCAATTAAGGTAACCGCGCCAAGGATCCAGGGTATCCAGGCCATCCAGGCGGGTTTAGCCACTTCTTCAATTTCTTTTATATCACGGTAATCTTTCGAAATGTCTAAGGGCGCATAACTAACTTCAACAGGAATGGAGTCGGTAGCATATGATTTGTTGCCTACTTTGATGACCATTGGCGGAATTGCTACCAAACCTGAGTCAAAGCTGGTTATGGTAAGCTCCTGGTGATATTGCTTTCCATCGATATTATCGGAAGTATCAACTTTTCCCTTTTCAATGATCTCAAAACGCGGAATGGTGTCCAGGTAAAACCAGGCGAGGGTTTGCCCCATAGGAACACGTACTTCAAAGGTAAGTTTAATGGGCTCGCCAATGAGGATCTGGTCACGGTCAACCGATGCCCTGGCCACTACCTGGCCATGCATGTAAAGCGGACTGGCGAGTAAACAACCAATAAGGATAATATAAAGAATATGGTTTTTCATAATTACCGGTTACGCCCGATAAAGAATTTCTGTAGCACTTTTACATAATCTTCACCGGTGCGTAAATGCAGGAGGTCGCAACCTGCCCGCACAAAGATATTTTTACAATAGTTTGTATGGTTAAAAAAAGCAGCTTCGTATTGTTGCCGAACCAGGTAGTCGCTGGTATCTATCCAGTTCCGGCCCCCGGTTTCTGCGTCTTCAATTTCCATTAAACCGGCGTCGGGTAATTGCATATCCATTTTATCGTATACTTTTATGCCGATCACATCATGCTTTTTACCCGCCACCTTTAATCCGTCTTCAAAATCATTGTCAAGGAAATCGCTCAACAAAAAAACAATACTGTTTTGCCGCACGGTATTATTAAGCCGTTGCAAGGCATGCCCTATGCGGGTGCCTTTGTTTTTGGGTTCAGCCGTAAGCAGTTCACGAACGATGTACAGCGTATGATCCCGGCCTTTTTTGGGCGGAATAAATTTTTCTACTACGTCGCTAAAGAACAACACCCCCACTTTATCGTTATTACTGACCGCTGAAAATGCCAGTACGGCGGCTACTTCGTTAATGAGGTCTTTTTTGCGGGCCTGTGTAGTACCAAATAAGGAACTGGCGCTTACATCTACCAGCAGCATTACCGACAGCTCGCGCTCTTCCTCAAATACTTTGCTGAACGGATGGTTAAATCGGGCTGATACGTTCCAATCAATAAAGCGAATATCGTCGCCAGGCTGGTATTCACGCACTTCTTTAAATAGCATACCACGGCCTTTAAAAGCACTGTGATACTCACCGGTAAATAAATGCCGGGTGACTTTTTTGCTTTTAATTTCCAGCTCGCGAACCTTTCTTATTATTTCAGCCGTCGTTAACATAGCTTTTGGGGCTTGGGTTAATTGCCTGGCATCTGCTGCCCTGTCTGTTGTTAAGGTACCTGAATAACGCGCAAAATATCATCAATGATATTCTCAACGTTTACGTTCTCCGCTTCAGCTTCGTAAGTTAAACCAATACGGTGACGTAATACATCTTTTGAAATACTGCGCACATCTTCGGGAATTACAAAACCACGTTTATTTAAAAAGGCGTGTGCTTTGGCGGCCAGGGCCAGGTTAATACTGGCGCGGGGCGAACCACCATAAGCAATGAGCGGTTTTAATTTTTCCAGCTTGTATTTATCGGGGAAACGTGTGGCAAAAACAATATCGAGGATATAATTTTCAACTTTCTCATCCATGTAGATCTGACGCGTAAGGTCTTTCGCCTGCATTATTTCCTGCATCGACACTACCTGACCCACTTCAGGCGACTTTAATCCCTGCACATTCTGGCGAATAATGATCTGCTCTTCCTCCTTGGTGGGATAATCTACAATTACTTTCATAATGAACCGGTCCTGCTGCGCTTCGGGCAAAGGATAGGTACCTTCCTGTTCCAATGGGTTTTGTGTAGCCAGTACCAGGAATGGTTCGTCGAGCTTATAGGTGCTGTCGCCGATGGTGACCTGTCTTTCCTGCATCGCTTCCAGCAGGGCGCTTTGCACTTTTGCCGGGGCACGGTTAATTTCATCGGCCAGGATAAAATTGGCAAAAATGGGCCCCCGGCGGACTATAAATTCATTTTTTGTCTGATTATAGATCATGGTACCAATAACGTCGGCCGGAAGCAGATCGGGGGTGAACTGAATACGGCTGAATTTGGCATGTACGGCTTGCGCCAGTGATTTAATAGCCAGAGTTTTAGCCAGACCGGGTACCCCTTCCAGCAAAACGTGCCCATTACTCAACAGACCCATTAACAATCTGTCTAACATATGATGCTGACCAATAATCACCCTGGCTGTTTCGTCGCGGAGCCGGTCGATAAAAGCGCTCTGATACTGTATTTTGTCATTGAGCTGCCGAATATCA
>DASUVL010001043.1:0-4087 GCA_036379015.1 Niastella sp. | reverse complement strand
CAATAGTTTGCTGAATGAATTTATATTCATGATAGTTTTTTTAGCAAATTTTTGAAGATTGATTTAAAATAGGAGAGGCGTGAATGGTCAATGGTGAATGGTCAATAATTTTGCGGGGGCTACATTTTCTTCTTCGTTTCTACCCAAACATTCAATTTGCCATTAGAAGCGTTCAGCATTGATTTGGGAACTTCCACTACAAAGCTTAATACATTGGTACCTGCAAATGCATCAGACCCCGGGTTATTAAAACTGGTAGCAGTTCCGGCAATGATCTTTTTAAACTGGTTCAGATCGAAGAAGAAGGGATCGTCGCGTGGACCGGCAAATACTTTCATGCCACCACCTGTTCCAATGTTGGCAGCAGCACCATAAGGTGTAACAGCCACTTCAGCCATTACGGGACCTTCCAGTTGACTGCGGTTGCCCGTTTCTGATGGTTTAATGGGACCGTATACTTTCATCATGCCATTGTTGTAAATACCCTGGATCACCAGGTCTTCTACATTGTCGTTGTTGTTGTCAATATTGAATTCAATAAGGGTGTTGGCATCGAACATGGCGGCGCCGGTAGCGGAAGGCGCCAGCAATCCCTGGGTATTGGCAACAAATACCAGGTTGTTTACATCCTGACCTCTGAACACATACACATCGGTAATGTCGGTTGTTTGATTGGTAACAGCGGGTGAGTCAATATGGTCTGCAGCAAATACCAGTCCGCCTACCGTAATGCCTGCTATAACAAGAGAAGCCAGCAGCATTTTTTTCTTTTTCATGTTTGCAATTTTTTTGTGATGATAAAAGTGATAATGATTTGTTATACCTACGGAAGCGGGAACGTGTTAGATTTTTTTACGAATAATTTATTTAAAACTTTTATAAATAAAAATGCCACGTCTTTGAAACATGGCATGCGAAAACAAGTGGCGGATAGATTTTGAAAAAGATACAGGTTACCCGTTTCACATAGCAGGAAATTATACTGCCCGATTGAAACAAGTAACCTGTATGCCAGGAAAGAAGCCCCGAGAAATCGGGGCCTCGTGTTGAGCTTTAGCTCTTGGGTAACACCACATGATCAATTACATGAATAACGCCATTGCTTTGATAAACGTTTTTGATTGTAACGGTAGCCATGCCACCTTTTTCGTCTGTCAGCATAATTTTATTACCCTTCATAGAAGCCCATAATTTTCCACCGGCAACTGTTTTTAATTCAGCTTTGCCATTACCAGCTTTGATTAAACGGCCGAGCTCTTTTGAATCGAGTTTGCCGGCTACTACGTGATATGTAAGAACTGTAGTAAGGGTAGGCTTATTTTCGGGTTTTAACAGGGTTTCTACGGTACCTTTTGGCAACATATTAAATGCCTCATTGGTAGGTGCGAATACGGTAAACGGACCAGGTGTTTGTAATGTTTCAACCAAATCGGCAGCTTTTACTGCAGCTACGAGGGTGGTATGATCTTTTGAGTTCACCGCATTTTGCACAATGTTTTTAGATGGATACATGGCTGCGCCACCTACATCTACTGTTCTCTCCTGTGCAAAAGATGCGTTCATAAATAATACTGCTGCTATCAGCATACCGATATTTTTAACCGATTTCATAACTATGATTTTAAAAAAAAGTGATTAAGTAAATAAAGTGTTTTAGTGTGTTATTGATCATGTACCGGTAATGGATCCGGTTCATATACGCAGGTGGGAAAAGGTTGGATTTTTGAAGTAGGAAATTTTTTTGATCTTGAAATTGACAATGGTCAATGACTCAAGATATTTTCAGTCACTAATTCCTAATTCCAAATCCCCAATTCCTGTTTTCAACTTTGCCTCGCTGCCTTTCCCCGTTGCCTTATTGCCTTTTTTTATTACCTTTCGCCCCCTAATTATAATTCTATGGCATACTGGCTCGTGAAATCAGAACCTTCTGTTTATCCCTGGGAACAATTTGAAAAAGACAAACAGACCTTTTGGGACGGCGTACGCAATTATGCTGCCCGCAATCACCTGAAAACAATGAAGAAAGGGGAGGAGGTATTATTTTATCACAGCAACGAAGGTTTAGAGATCGTCGGTATTGCCAAAGTGGTAAAAGAATTTTACCAGGACCCGTCCACCGATGATGATCGCTGGGTAGCGGTTGATCTGAAACCGTATAAAAAACTAAAACATCCTGTTTCATTAAGCGCCATAAAAAAAGACAAACGCCTTACCAATATGGCGTTGGTTCGCATCAGCCAGTTATCGGTGCAACCGGTTACCGATGAAGAATGGGCCGCGATCATGGAGCTGGCGGCACAATAGCCAAAAGGGAAAAAAATACCAAAAAACAAGAACCAAAAGTCAGGAGAGCCAATAGGCAAGCCATGGCTTTTGGTTTTTCCTTTTACCCTCGCCACCACTTTTCCTGGTTGCCTTTATGCCTTTTTCTGCCTTTGGCTTTTGCTCTTCTCATTTCTCATTCTTCATCTTTATTTTTAATTTTTCATTCCCCTCGCTGCCTCGTTGCCTTTATGCCTTTTCATTTCCTTTAACTTTTCATTGAGGTTACCTTTTCAGGTATCGTGTAATTAATCATTACATCTATACCTAAACTTATTGCCATGCCGATAACTATCCGGGGATCCCCGCATACGGGTAACCTTGCTATACACTGCTTCCTCAATCAAAATTCCCAAAAACAAACACCGAGAAACAAATCCCAAAAACCAGCATTCAGAACTAACAACATTATGTAATTTCTCTCTCCCTGCATCTTACTAACACTTACACCTAAAAAACATAGTCATGAAACTTGTATTTCAAATGCTTGCAGCATTGCTGCTATGGCTCTTTATTGCCTGTAACAACCGGACCGGACAAACCGCTGATAAAACTGCAGATAACGGGGCGGCTGCCGAAATGATGGTCGTTCAACCCCAGGCAAGTCAACATAATATTGGACCCGCACCTGCTCCTCCCGCTGTCGGCAATACCAGATTCACCCAACCCCAAATAGTAAAAGATGGTGAGGTGATAGAAGCGCTGGAAGAGGCGAAAATTGGTGATGTGGCAAAAGCAGAAGAGAAACCATTCAATACCGAAGACTACGACAATATAGTAGAGAACCGTTTTCTGGCGGCCACGCAAAATCCGTTATCTACCTTTTCAATTGATGTAGATGAAGCGGCCTATAGCAATATCCGCCGCTATATTAATAATGGCAGTATTCCCCCTGCCGGCGCCGTACGAATAGAAGAAATGATCAATTACTTCGATTACACATATCCGCAACCTCAACATGACGACCCCTTCACCGTTAATACCGAGTTATCTGAATGCCCCTGGAGCCCGCAACACCGCCTGGTACATATCGGCTTACAGGGTAAAGAAATACCGGTACAACATTTACCCAATGCCAACATCGTTTTTTTGATCGATGTTTCCGGCTCTATGGAAGAACCGAACAAATTGCCATTGGTTAAAGCGTCTATGAAATTATTAGCCGATCAATTGCGGCCCGATGATAAAGTAGCCATTGTGGTATACGCCGGTAATGCAGGTCTGGTGTTGCCTGCTACCAGCGGAACAAATACAACGGCCATTAAAGAAGCCATTGATCAATTGGAAGCTGGCGGTTCTACTGCCGGTGGCGCAGGTATTCAACTGGCGTATAAAGTGGCCCGGGAAAATTTTATCAAAGGTGGTAACAATCGCATCATCCTCGCCACCGATGGTGATTTCAATGTGGGTGTCAGCAGCGATGATGAACTGGTTTCCCTAATTGAAAAAGAAAGAAAAAGTGGTGTTTTCCTCAGTGTGCTGGGTTATGGCATGGGTAATTACAAGGATAATAAAATGCAGCAACTGGCCGATAAAGGCAATGGCAATCATTCGTACATCGACAATATCAATGAAGCCAGAAAAGTATTGGTGTCGGAATTTGGCAGCACGTTGTTCACCATTGCCAAAGATGTAAAGATCCAGATTGAATTCAATCCTGCCAAAGTACAGGCCTGCCGCCTGATCGGTTATGAAAACCGCGTGATGGCGGCTGAAGATTTTAACGATGATAAAAAAGATGCCGGTGAACTGGGGTCGGGCC
>DASUVL010001042.1:0-2988 GCA_036379015.1 Niastella sp. | reverse complement strand
ACGAAGAATAAATGATACGGTCCAGCTTTAACAAACCGCTGTCCTTATCGATCTCGTACTTGGCCCTGGACCCCTGCGGAATCTCAATGACTGCATTTACAATCCGTGGAGCCTGATCACCAGGAGGCACGCCATGCCAGGGATGGGAAACAGTTATCATATTGTGTGTTTAATTTATACAAAACTATAATAAGTTCCGATCATATGACAAATGCGAATCGTGAATCGTGAAACGTGAAACGGCAATCGTGAATAGTTAATCGTGGATATTGGATGTAAAACCTGTAACCGGCCAACCGTGGCACGGTTAAATTATCGAAACCTGGAACTCAAAGTACCAGCTTTACTAAAACCATACCCAGCCAGGTTGCCAGCAGGCCAAGGATTACGCTGGCAGCTGTGTACAATAGAAAATACATTATTTCGCCGCTTTTGAGCAAGTTAATGTTTTCGTAAGCAAACGTTGAGAAGGTGGTAAAACCGCCGCAAAACCCGGTGGTAAGCAATAAGCGCCATTCGGGTGTAAGCAGGTTACCTTTATCGGCCAGGGCGCAAAATAAACCAATTAAAAAACAACCGGCAACATTTACTGTCATGGTCCCGAAAGGAAAAGGGTGGGGATGCCACTCATAAATGTATTTTTGACACAAGAATCGCGCAATGCTGCCTACGCTCCCCCCTAAGCCGATCAGTAAGATGTGTTTCCAGAGCATGCTTACATTTTTATTACCGATTTCAGATCAACCAGCCAGGTATCCTTGCGGCGTACGATGCGTAATGTGGTAGTATCTGTTGCATTAGACGTATGGTAGTATTTGTACTGAACCGTGGAATCGTTTTCACCAGTGATGGCGACCGGCCTGATGACAGCTGCTTTGTACTTGCTTTTATCTTTACTGCTCATTTGCTGGTAATTAGCCTGTTGTTTTTCAAACAGCATCACATTGGTGGAATCCTTCAATAAATAAAAGCCCGCTTTATCATAATCTCCATCCAGTGAGGCACGAATAAACTGACGGCCGGCATCCTGCGCATCCTCTGCTTTTTTGTACCCGCCTCCGTCGTTTGAATTACAGGATAAAGTGGCTGCAATGCAAAAACTGGCAATTAATTTCTTCATAATCAACAAAAATAAATACAAAGGAGGATATGTAAAGGGGAAAAGTTGACAAGTTAATAAGGTGACAGGTTGAAAAGTTGATAAGGTGATAAGGTTGAAAAGGTGATAAAGGGAAGAAGTAGGAGGTAGGAGGTCGGAAGTCGGTCGGAAGTCTGAGGTCGGAAGTCGGAGGTCAGAAGTCAGAGGTCAGAGGTAGAAAATTGCTGATTTTGGGATTTCGGGATTTAGAGATGTAGGAAATAAGTTGAACATAAAGAAATCCCTAAATCTCAAAATCCCGAAATCAGAATAAAAAAATAGGAAGCACGAATTTCAGCATTTTCTGACTTCGTACTTCCTACTTCAGACTTCGTTTTCTGACTTCGTTTTCGTCTTATTTCTTCTCTTCGATTTTTACCTCTGGTTTCGCCCTGGGTTCCCTGTAGGAGGGATGCGCCTGGTCCTCATTTTCTTTGTGATCACGATCGTAAGCCTTGATAATGGCTTTTACCAATCGGTGACGTACAACGTCTTCTTCATCCAGTTCAATATGGGCAATACCGTCTATGTTTCTCAAGATCCGTACGGCTTTGTCAAGACCGCTGCGTTGATTTTTCGGCAGATCGATCTGCGTTAAATCACCGGTAATAATGGCTTTGGCATTAGAACCGATACGGGTGAGGAACATCTTTATCTGAAGATCGGTAGCATTCTGCGCTTCATCCAATATAATGAACGCGTTATCAAGCGTACGACCCCGCATGTAGGCCAGCGGCGCAATTTCAATAACCCGGGTGCTCATATAATAACCCAGCTTATCGGCGGGGATCATGTCGTCGAGTGCGTCGTATAAAGGGCGCAGATACGGGTCGATCTTTTCTTTAAGATCGCCGGGTAAAAAACCAAGGCTTTCTCCCGCCTCTACGGCGGGCCTGGTAAGAATGATCTTTTTGACCATTTTGTTCTTTAATGCCCGAACGGCCAGCGCTACTGCAGTATAGGTTTTACCGGTACCGGCAGGTCCAATGGCAAAAACGATGTCATTCTTTTCACCCACCTGAACCAGTCTTTTCTGGTTAATGGTGCGGGCCCGTACGGTTTTTCCATTGGGGCCAAATACAAGAATGTCATTGGGATTGCGGTCGATAAAATTGTCAACTGTTTCTGCGTCGTCGCCGCCCAGGATCTGCTCAAAATAGTTCTCGCTCATATGGCCATTGCGCTCAAGGTATTGAACAATGAGTTCAATTTTTTCCTTGGCGCTATCAACCTGTTCGCGCGAGCCGCTCAATTTGATTTGGGTACCTCGTGAAAGGATCTTTAAAAGCGGGAATTTCTTTTTGAGAATGTCAAGTTTTCCATTGTTTACACCGAAAAACTCAATAGGGTTTACAGTTTCAAGGCTAATTATAGTTTCTGTCAATGCTCATCAATTTAAGTTTCACAAATACAGGAATAATCTCCTGAACATTCCTCTTGTTTCGTCTATTCCAAATATAATTATTTAGAACAGCATTTGCGTAAAGTTACTTATTCACAACATGTGGAAAATCGAAAATGTTGTTCTCTTTTCGTTAAATAATTTCCGGTAATTCCACGTGATTTCGTTGCTCGAAAAAGTAATACTTTGTTTAATGTGTTGTGAACTCAAAATTGCCTGTTGACAGGAGTGCCTTAAATGAAAAATGTCCCGCCAAAGGCGGGACATTTTTCATTATGATAGTAAGTGGTTTACCACTTATTTGCTTCTCTTTGTTTCTACTATTTTTACCGGAATTCCATCTTTGTAAGAATATTCTGTACAATGCTCCAGGATATTCGGTTCGCTTACATCTTTCGAACAAATTTTTACCAGTTGGTTGGCATCGTTATAAAAATATTCATTAAGC
>DASUVL010001041.1:0-5523 GCA_036379015.1 Niastella sp. | reverse complement strand
GCGGAGCCCGGTTTTCCCAACGGTTGCCACCCGGTTGTTCGTAGCTTCTTACAGGTTGCCTGTTTTGCGGTTGTTGTACCCGGTCGCGGTCGATTTGAGGCGTTGAATTATTCAAGTTGCCACGGTTACCGCTAGAAGGGTTGGTAAACCTATCCCGGTTTTGAGTTTGTTGTATCCTGTCATTTAGACGACTATTGTTCCAATCCCGGTAGTTATTTGAAGGACTGGTTAACCTATCCCTGTTTTGCGGTTGTACATTTCTATTTGAATTGTCCGGGCTTCTCCATTGCCGGTTATTTCCATTATTCGAATTAAAGCGGTCCCGGTTGTACGATCCATTCTGCGAATTGAAATTCCTGTTTACATCGCTCCGTTGATTGTTTCTATCAAAGTTGCGGTTGTCATTACCAAAACGTCTGTTGTTATTCGCAAAATCCCGCCGGTTGCCATTATAACCTCCATATCGTTGATCCCTGTTAGGGCCGTTATAGCGAGAATAATCCCTGGTTGCTACGCCTCTTCTGTTATTGTATATATTGTTGTTGGAATAATAGTTATTTACAACGGTTACATTGTTGTATTGTCGATATGAATTGTAGCTGTTATATCCATAGTAACCACCCCGGTAATAATAGGAAGGTCCGTAATAGCAGGGGCGATAAACACGTGGTCCCCACCAGCCGCCATTTCCCCAATATCCCCAGGGGTATGAATTTCCGATACCTATGCTTACATTAAACCAGTCGTAACCAAACCCAACACCGAAACCCCAGCCAAACCAGGGGTTATAACGTACGCCAAATCCCCAGGTGTAAGGGCGTGGATAATAGTAATGGCCATACCACGGCCGGTAATAATAACCGGTGCCATATACCACCGTTGGTCCATATACATAGGCATTCAAATAACCTGGTGTATAACCCATATAAACATAATCGGGTGTTACATCATAGATGTACACATATTTCATGTAGTATACGGGGTAACGAGGTGGAATAAGTGCCACAGCAGAAGGACGGACTACACTTACCGTCCAGGGACCAACCGCATTATAGGATTCGAACCAGATGCCGTTATCCACACTATAGTACCTGCCTCTCCAGCGAATTACCGATACCGGTGTATTGGTAGCATAATACATATCGGTTCCATCAATGGCTTCAAATTGCGGATCCCCATCGTAGGTTACATCAGCAAGTGCTTTATTGCGTTCTACTTTTGCGGTCTGTGGTATTTGTGCTTCGTCAATGGCATCATTGGCTTCTTCGGTTCCGGCTACACTGGCCAGCACATTGTCCTTTGGCGATCCTTTGGGAATTTTGGCAAAATCAGCGGGCAGCTGATCGGCTGCTACATACTGCCAGTTACCGCTGAGTGTTTTTGAATGATACCAACGTCCTGAAAGCAATACATAATATTGTTGTGAATTGATGTCCATGAAAATATCATTCTCTGAGTTGGACACATACAGCAAACCGGTTCCCTGCACTGCTGCAAAATTGGCTTCGCCTTTCGACTGGATCAATTCTGCCGGTTCGGTGGTTACTACAATATTGTAAATGGTGTTGGCATCGGTTTCTTTTCCTTCTTCCGGATTTTTCTTATCGGCTTCTTTGATCGTGGATTCTATTTTTTCAAGATTATTTGGAATATCGGTGACCAGTTTAAAAGGACCGGTAGCAGCCGGAGCGGTATACCAGTGCTTGCCACCGTATAAATAGTACCGGCCGTCGCGGTTTTTTACAAGAACAAAAGGTGTGTTTACAACTGCGTCAACGCCCCATTCTTTATTAGTCTGAAGTTTGGGCGCGCCGTCTATTGAGACCAGGATAGAAGGGACATTTGTATAAATAACCTTCGGCGGCGTATTGTTGATCTGGGTTGCCAGGCTGTTTTGCTGTTTATTTAATTCCAGGGACGATTGCAGCTCGCTGTTTGAAAAGGAAATGTTCCAGGAGGGAACCTTTTCTTCCATCGTATTGGCGAGGCTTTCCAGTTTATCGTCGTTGGTTTCGCCGGGCAATTTAATGTTGGTGATATAAACGGATTTAACCGTTACCTGCCCGCCTTCAGTTTCTGTAGTAGCTTTCAACCAGGCTACACCAAAAACCGGCTCCGATTTGCCATTTTCCAACACAGAAATGGCTGCATGCGCTTGTAAGGTATTATCAGCAAACGATTCAGGTTGCCATTGATACAGTTTAATGATGGTCCCTTCAGAAGTGGTAGCCGTTTTTGGCCAGTTTTCCTGAGCCATAACCAGGTGGGTGATCATACTACCCACTAACACGGCCACCAGTGTAAAGATCTTCATATAGGAGAGTTTATATTTTTACAATAATCCATTACGGGTGAAATATTCCTTTAATTTACTACCATTAGACGGCAGTTTTAGTTAGGGGTTTGCAAATAACCCAACATTGACAAAATATTAGACAAAACAAGTGTTAAAGGAGTGGTGTATTCCCGATAAATTAATCCCTTTTTAACAAGGTAGTTATTCTTGTACTGTCATTTAGGCTTTTCCGTGTATTTTTGAACGACTTTGATATGAAAAAGCGTAAAAACCTGTTTATTGCCCTGGAAGGAATTGATGGAAGTGGTAAAAGCACCCAAACAAAGCTACTGACGGAACAATTAACCAGTCGGGGGCATAAAGTGTACAGCACTTTTGAGCCTACGGATAACCAGATCGGAAAACTGATCAGGAATATTTTAAAGGGGAATGCCAAAGCCGATCATCGCATCATTGCCGGTTTATTTGTGGCCGATCGTTTAGATCATTTGTTGAATGAAGAGTATGGCATTGTGAAAAAACTGGATGAAGGGTTTACCGTGATCACCGATCGTTATTGTTTCTCCTCCTACGCATACCAGGGCGCTCATATGAACATGGATTGGGTGATACAAGCCAACGCCATGAGCGCCGAAATACTGCGACCCGATATTAATATTTTCATTGACGTTGCACCCGAGGTTAGTATTCAACGCCTGCACAGCAACAGGGATAATATCGAACTGTTTGAAACCCTTGATACACTGAAATTAGTCAGGGCAAAATATATGGAGGCGTTTGAAAAATTACAATCAGTAGAAGATATTTTTACTGTTGACGGTAACCGTTCTCTTGAATTAATCGCCCAGGATATCTGGCAGGAAGTTCAAGGGAGAATTGCATAAGACTATTGGGCGAATTATCATGCTAATTTCTTCCAATCAACTACTAACCACTGGTATTTTAACTGTGTAAAACACACTGGTTATTTTACCTTGGGTACAAAGTCTGTATTCATCAGGAGCTTTGGGGCTGTAACTAATCGTTACCTTCCTGCTCACCCGTAAAACCTGAACTTGTTTTATTTGACTTTTCTGCATTAAATTTACCTGCCTGTTAATTACCATTCTGTTAAATCTTTCCTGGTACTTATTTTCTGTATTCCGGCTGCTTGCTTACACTTTTCTCTGGTTAATGTATGATGCATTAAGTGATATAGAATTGGTGCATTTGCTCAAAAGCAGTGATGAAGCAGCTTTTAATGAAATTTACAAGCGCTTCCAGGCATTGCTATATGTGTATGCCTGCCGTGTTACCCGGGAAGAAAATGAAGCCGAAGATATAGTACAGGACGTATTTATCTATTTGTGGGATAAGCGAACAAAGCTGGCGCATATTGATTCCCTTCCGGCCTGGCTATACCAGGCCGTCCGTTATCGTTTCTTCGATCGCCTCGACCGGCGTAAAGTACGTACCGATCACCGTGCCTCCTTACAACAGTTCCTTGATCAGGGTGTTTATTCTCCCGATGAATATGTGCGTGAAAAAGAATTGATACAGCTTGTTGAAAAAGGTATTGCCGCGCTGCCTTCCAAAATGCAGGAGATCTTTATCCTGAGCCGTAAAGAACAACTTTCTCATAAAGAGATCGCTACCCGGTTGAATGTGTCAGAAAAAACGGTCAAGAACCAGGTGCATAATGCATTGCGTATTTTAAAAGGCCGTATCGGCATGTTCATCTCGCTGATTGTCATCATGAAATCCTAAGTAGTATCTTTTTTTTAATTTTTCTGGGTCCTCCAGGCATTTCAACCTACACTATATAAACCTTGCGGTTTTTAAAACCAGTACATGGAAAATTATACCCCGGAGGAACTTATCCGTAAATACCTGGCAGGCACTTGCACCCCAGAAGAAAAAGCGTTGGTGGAAAGCTGGCATCTTAATGAGCTGGCAGCGGATATCCATACCCCAACACACGAACAGATCAATGTAGTTCATGAGCGCATGCAGGTTGCATTGACCCAACATATTCAGGCGAACCGGCATCGTCCTGTTATTAAAAAAATGTGGTTTCGTATGGCCGCAGCTGCCCTCATCACCGGCTGCATTTTCACTGTTGCTTATCTCTATTATATCAAGTCTTCCCGAAACGGTACTGTTGCGTATGTTAAACAGCCAGCCATCAGACCGGGTCATGATGGCGCCGTACTTACGCTGGTAGATGGAAGCACGATCGTGTTAGATAGCAGCGCGAATGGCTTGTTGGCTATACAGCCGGGATCCAAAGTAGTATTAAACAACGGGCAGTTGGCGTATCAATCAGATAATTCAAATACCACGGCTCTTTCATACAATACCATCAGCACGCCACGGGGACGGCAATTCAAAATTGCTTTGCCCGATGGTAGCCTGGTTTGGCTGAATGCTGCTTCATCGCTCCGTTATCCAACTGTTTTTACCGGAAGTGAAAGGAAAGTGTATGTAACAGGCGAAGCCTATTTTGAAATAAAACCCCTAACCCGGGATGGCGGTGAAAAGAAAATGCCCTTTAAAGTTATTTTACCTGCCCACCGGGAAGGGACAGGGGGTGGCGAAGTGGAAGTATTAGGAACTCATTTTAACATCAACGCATATGACGATGAAGAGGCCATTAAGACTACCCTGTTGGAAGGATCGGTGAAGGTTCGGCAAACGGTCCCGCTTGGCGGTAGCAATAAGCAATCGATAGACGGTGCCGCTCAGAAACCGGATGAAACGGCAAAGAATAATGTGTTTGCGGTTGTTTTAAAACCAGGCGAACAAGCCGTACTGGCAAACAATTCACGATTAACGATTGACGATTCACGATTAACCATTGATCATTCACCAAACCTGGACGAAGTGATCGCCTGGAAGAATGGTGAATTCAATTTTCAGGATGCCACCCTGGAAAAAGTAATGCGACAACTTACCCGGTGGTATGATATTGAAGTGGTATATGAAAAAGGCATTCCTGACATCGTATTTGAAGGAGAGATCAACAGGCAGAATGAGCTGGCTGATGTACTGCATAGTCTGGAGAAACTGGGTGTGCATTTCAAACTGAATGGCCGCCGGTTAACAGTACTTCCCTGAAAATCCTGAGTCCCGCTTGTGCAGGAAAGGATCAGGGTATAAGCGTCGAGCAGCTTGCACTGAGCGAAGTCGAAGTGGGAGGCGCTTCTTAACTAAACGGCATTAGATCCTATAAACAAATAACGATTAAT
>DASUVL010001040.1:0-2851 GCA_036379015.1 Niastella sp. | reverse complement strand
AATCAGCGGTTCAATCTTTGTATACAGCGAGCTGTAATTATAATCTTTTACCACACCAACCACTATGCCGGGCGGAAAACTTTGTAAATTAATTGGCTTTCCAACAGGATCCTCATAGCCGATCTGCCGCGCAAGCGTTTCGTTGATCAGGTATTCATTGTTTGCATGAACCGGATTGAAATTTCGTCCCGCAATAATTTTCAGGTTGAAGAATGAGATATAATTTGGGGCAGCATTTTCAAAGTTCACCGATACCTCCTTGCTTTGTCCATCAGGTGCCAAATATTGTATCCCAAACAACGAACCGCTTTGGCCCAACTCCATAAGTCCAAACGTAACATTGGATACTCCTTTGACCTTCATGATGGCCGATTTCAATGCCTCTGTTCTTTTGTAATTTTGTGCATCGACTGGAATTTTTAAAACCTGATTGTATGAATAACCAAGGTCTTTTCTTTGTAGGAACTGCACCTGCTTTACATAAACGATCAGGCATAGAATAAATATGCCGGCAATGGCAAACTGGCCAATGACCAGCACATGTCGGGCAGTAGTACCGCCCGAACGCGGTAAACCGCCTAAGATTACATTTGATTTTAAAGCAGTGTTTATTTTGTAATTAGCGATTAGTATGCCGGGGTAGATCCCGGCAAGCAACGTGGAGGTCAGCAGTGTTATTACGTATGCAGTCAACATGGGCCATTGATATAGATCCGCTACAGGTATATGGCGATCCATAAATGTATTGAGCAATGGCAGCATAATATGAGCCAGCAAGGTACCCAGCAATAAAGCCATTAACACCGACAGAAAAGTTTCGGACAGTATATGTATTACCTGTTGGGAACGGCTGGCTCCGGCAATTTTTTTAATGCCGAACTCTTTACCCCTGTGCGCATTGATGGCAATGTTAAGATTGATAAAATTGCAACAGGCAATGGCAAAAATAGCCAGTGCTATAATAATAAAGATGTTGATGTATTTGCCATCGATCTTATTAAAGTTGAAACGGTCATAACTAATATTGATAGAGCCCGCATGCAGTTCCGATACCGGCTGCAGGCGCATATCGATAAACTTGCTTTTATCGTGGATAGTATGGGTAAGCTTTGCCTCCAGCATTTTACTGTTAATGCCCGCTCGCAGGCGCAGGTAGGTGGGACCCAATAATACACCGTAGTTGCCGCCGAGAAATCCTTCTTCAAACCTGGCAGGAATTGGTAATATCGCATCAGCCTGCAGGTGGAAATTGTTACCAAAGTCGGGGATAATATGCGAAACCGAGTACCGGTGAATGGTACTGTCGTTCTCACGCAACGTTATTGTTTTATTCAGGGCTTCGCTGTCACCAAATATCTTTTTCGCCATGCTTTGCGTGAGCGCTATATTGTCCTGGGCCGGTATAAACTCCGATGCATTGCCTGCCAGAATAGTTATACCAAACATTTGCGCGAAGCTGCGGTCGGCACATATCAATTTGCCCGAAGTAATTTTTTGGCCACCATATTCCAGCGTTAACGACGAAAAAATTTCAGGCGAAGAAGGAAGAACACGTGTATAGCTTTCAATTTCGTTATGGTTGTTTTTAAGGAACGACGCTATTGGCGGACCAATAGCCGCAGAAAGTTGTGGCGTGGTACCATCATAATGCAAGTACTCATTTAACCGGTAAACATTCGACCGGTCAGGAATATTTTTATCAAAACTGGTTTCATAATAAACAAACAGGCCGATTAAAATGCATGCTCCCATGCTCACCCCAAGGCCGACAATGCTTATAGTAGTAAATCTTTTATTGAAAAGCAGTCTGCGCCAGGCGGCTTTCAAATAGTTTTTTATCATAAACGTTGGTTCGAAACATATTTCAAACTAATATGATGCCTGATTATAAGGTATTATTGATCAAATGTCTATAAGATCTGTATTTTTTGCACTGTTCGATTTTGATACAGGCATGTTCGGTAGCATACAGAAGGGGAGAACGGAATATCACGGAGGATATTTAAAAAATACGTGAAAAACACCCGTTTTTGTGACTTCCTAATGTTGTAATATTAATCATGCCTACACCAACATGGTTAACCTCAATTTCTGACAGTATAACGTCAACCAATAAAAAGTATCCAGAACTTTTCATATTTACTTTTATCACAATAGGTGTGCTATTCTTTTTCTCATTTATTAAGGATAGTAATAAAATAGATTCGGATAAAATAAAGGGGCACCGTGATAGTGCTGATTGTCAAATTCAGGAAAGATTTAACGCCAGCCCAAGACTTGATTCTATCAACTTATGTAAAAATTTAAAGGTAGTTAGTTCATACATCGACCAGGTCAAACAATCTAAAATGCTTCTGGCAACCAAATACCAGAAATATCTGATCATTTGCTTTACCATTGGAATTTTCTTTGTTACACTTACCGCTGTCATAGCTTTTGTTGTAACAAAAAAAGGATGGGATAATTCGAGCAGAATTAGAAAAGGGCTGTTATTGTCCTGTGCTTTTTATGGATTGCTGTTAACTGCATTTCCTAAATTATTTGATCAGGACCAGAATTATCGTACTAACTTTTCTGATTATACCGCATTATCAAATACCCAGCTATATATTTTTAAAAAGCTGAGTCCTTACCTTGATAAAAGGGATAATAGTTTAAACGGTAAAGACTCTATTTTACTGAGTAATGTTATGGATACTGCGACTACTGCTATCATGCAACACTCAAACATCGACATTAGCCTCGACAAAAAACAGCTTGATGGCAAGAAGATTGAGTTTTGATTGCTGGCAGCTTCGGTCCTTGTTCCATGGCATCTAAAATGTAAGCAGTTTAGCTTGTTCAGCAATGA
>DASUVL010001039.1:0-4453 GCA_036379015.1 Niastella sp. | reverse complement strand
CCTGCAATAAACATTCATAAGCGTTAGTTGGCTGCAATCGTAAAAAGGCATTCCTGTAAACGGTCACCAGGAATACACCTCACATGAATTGTAAATCTAACACTTTTGAACATGAGCAATAAAATATATTTGATGCCCGGAAAGGGGCCTATGACAAAAAAGCCCTGATACATATAAACAAACTTATATTTGAGCTAAGTGCCGATAACAATTGATCACTTCAGGTTAAAAATTATAAATTATCACTATTTTTATTTAATGATCGGCCGTAGAAAAAACCGCTTCCTGCTTATTCTAATTGTATTCATTTCCCCGCATTGTATTGCTCAAAAATGGCGTTTACAAACCGATAGCCTGCTGAATGCATCTAAAAACGCTACTACGCCGGTACAAAAAGTAAAGCCCCTTACAGACGCGGCCTTTATCCTGTTGCTTCAAAAACCCGATACGGCCGTGGTATTGAGCGATGAAGCCGAAAGCATTGCCGAAAAAAGTGGCAACGATACAGCACTGGCTATGGTGTATGCCCTTAAAAGCGGCATGCAACTGACCAGGGATAATAACGCTATGACCCTGGAGTATGCCTTAAAAGCTTTGAAGATCAGTGAACGTACACCGTTACCACCCGACCTGCTTGGGTCCCTGTACCGGAAATTAGCATATGTATACCGCAACAATAACAATGCTACCGAAGCCATTGAAGCGAATAAAAAAGCGCTGGCGTATTCAGAAGCATCGCACAAGCTGTATGATATAGCAATCACCTCATTCAACATCGCGAACATTTTTAATAACTTTAATCAGTATGACAGCGCCCTGGTGTACTCTGGCAAAACCATTGACGTGGCGCGTACAGGTAATTTTACAGATATCATCGCCCGGACTTACCTCCTGATCATTAATGCATACAAAGGACTGAAACAATATCCGAAAGCGTTTCAGGCAGTTACCGACATGGAGCCTTACCTGAGTCATGCAGAAGTAACGCCGCTTACCAAAGGAATATCCTATACAGTTATTGCCAGTCTGGATATGCAGCGTGGCTCTCCCCACCATGCATTGGCCGCCAGGTATCTCGACAGCATGAAACACCTGATAACGGTTACCTCGCCCGGTAAAGACAATCTGGTTGCTTATTACCTTAACCGGGCGTTGCTTGAATTCAGCCTGAAACATTTTGATTCGGCTTCCGTGGCGCTGGAAAAATACAATGAACTGAAAAAGACCCAGGACGAAGAAATCAAGAACGGGCACGCCCAGGACCTGGCCACCCGTTATGAAACTGGTAAAAAAGATGCACAGATAAAAGACCTGGATCAACAAAATCGCCTGCGGAAAAAACTGCTATTCATTTCCCTCACTGCTTCCGGCGTATTCCTGGCATTGCTGTTCTGGGTATGGCAACAAAATAAAAAGATCAGGAAACAGGAAGGACACCTGAACTACCTGATGAAGGAGCTGCATCATCGCGTTAAGAACAACCTGCAGATCGTGAGCAGCCTGCTGAACCTGCAAAGCGCAAAAATGGATGATCCCCTGGCGCAAAAAGCCCTGATGGAAGGCCAGCACCGGATTGAAGCCATGAGCCTGATACACCAAAAACTATATCAGACAAAAACCACCAGCGGGGTAAATATCCAGGAGTTTATTACCGAATTATCCGAAAGCCTGATGCATGCTTATGGTTACAAGGCCCACAACTTTAACCTGCAGCTGCAGGTTGATGTAAAGGAACTGGAAGCCGATGTAGCCATTCCTGTAGGCCTTGTATTGAACGAAGCAGTGACCAATGCGTTCAAATACGCCTATAAAAATGTAAGCGATCCTGCGTTGCATATATCACTACAGGAAAACGCTAACAGGTTGCTGTTAAAGGTTACCGATAACGGCCGGGAGCTCACCGAAAAAGACTGGAAGCGATCCACCTCGTTCGGGCGTCAGCTGATGCAATCGCTCACCCAACAATTAGAAGGCAGCATGCAACTCAACTGCGATGCCGGTTCCATATTTACTTTTACATTCCCAGTAAAACCTGTACACGCATGAACGACAAAGTAAAAATCATGATCGTGGAAGATGAATCCATTGTAGCGCTGGATCTTTCTATGCGATTGCAAAAAGAAGGCTATGAGGTAGTTGGGATTGCCGGTAACAGTGACGATGCCATTGATATCTTTACCGAACAAAAACCCGACCTGGTATTGATGGATATAAATATCAAAGGCGCCAAAGACGGCATTGAGACAGCCGCCACATTAAAAAAGATCCAGGAAGTACCGCTGATCTTTTTGACCGCATTCTCGCAAAGCGAATATATAAACAGGGCTAAAGCCGTAAACCCATCGGCTTACCTGGTTAAACCGTTCAACAACGACAGCCTGCATACCAGCATTCAAATTGCTATTCATAATTTCGCCGTGCTCCCCAAACCCATCGATCCTGCACCCATCGCTGTTGATAAGGAAGAAACCAGCAAGGAAGCGTTGCTCTTCTTCAATAACTATTTCTTTGTAAAACACAATTACCGGTTTAACAAGTTTTCCATTGATGAACTGTTGTTTGCCGAAAGCGATAACAATTACATCAAACTGGTTACCACCAATAAAAAGATAACCTTACGGGTTTCGTTGCAATACATCGCTGAAAAATTCAATCACCCGGCATTGGTGCGGGTACATCGTGGTTTTATTGTGAACATTAAAAATATAGACAGCTTTAACGAAGAAGAGATCATCATTGGTGTGCACCAGATACCTATTGGCAGGAATTACAAAGATGATTTTTTGAAAAGTTTCAGGTACCTGTAATAATCATATGATAAGCTATACAATAAACAGTAACGTACCAGAGTTTATAAAATAAAATAACCGGATACATGAGTTTTTTTAAAAACCTGTTCAGCAAAAAAGAAGACCCCATAAACAGCTATACCGACTTTTGGACCTGGTTTCAACTAAACGAAAGTACATTCCTGGATACCGTTAAAAATCGTTCCCGCATTGAAAAAGATTTCTTAAACAAACTTTCACCAAAACTGGGTGAATTAACGGACGGTTTATTTTTTCTGACCGGGATGAATGATGACAATATCGCAGAACTAATTTTCACGCCAGACGGAAATATAAAAAAAATAGCCTTTGTAGAAGAACTTGTACAGGCTGCTCCTGAATTACCAGGCTGGAAATTTATTGCCTGTAAACCGGCATTCGATCAGGCAGGCATGCGCATTAAAATGGATGAGTATGTTTTTGAAAAAGACAACCTGTTTTTTTATTCAAATGATCATCCTGACTATCCGGATGAAATTGATATTACCATTGTTTACAGCGATTTTTATTATTTAGACGAAGCAACGATCGTCAACGGAACACACATTTTTATCGATAATTTACTGGGAGAACTCAATGCTGTAACAATCATTGACAATATAAAAGTAATTGGGAAAGAGGGAGCCGAAAAAGAATTGGTGCCCATTGATAAGCTCAAAGATTTTCTGGTTTGGAGACAGAAAGAATTTTTAGAAAAATATGAAGACCAGCGACACGATACGGAGCATGATAGTTATTCCTGTTTGGAAGCAACCCTGAAAAACGGCAGACCTTTAATTGCCATAGTAAACACCGCCTTATTAGACTGGGATGCAAAAGCAATACATCCCTGGATCATGACCTATAAGACCAAATACTATGGTAATAAAAACAATGGTATGCCCGATGCAGAAACCCTCCAGCTCATGACCGCTTTCGAAGATGATATATCGGCTGAATTAAAAGATGCGGAAGGCTATCTGAACATTGCCCGCGAAACAGCCGACAATAAAAGGGAAGTTTACTATGCCTGTAAAGACTTCAGAAAACCTTCAACAGTATTACCCAAAATGATAGAGAAATATGCCGGCATCACCGGCAGGCTCAATATTACTTTTGACATTTACAAAGATAAATACTGGAAATCGTTTGACAGATTCAGGCCAAACGAATAAAAACAGCGATTAACCTGCTCATTACATTAATTTCGTCGTAAAAAGTTGCATACGAATCTATAATTGTTATTTTTGATACATGTGACCGTTTGTTGAATCGTAGATTCAACAATTTATTAACCCAATACCCTTTCTGCCAATAATCCGGCAGGTATCCTTACATGAAAAACCATAGCAAAAAAGCATTCCTGTTTGATGCTGTACCCGTTTATTGCATCCGTAAAAAAGAAGCTGCCTGGCTCGAAAAAGAAGTCCCTTCATACCTGCAACACGGCATTTCCCTTTCCTCTGGCGATACTGTTTTTGACGTTGGCGCCAATATTGGCATCTTTTCATTATGGCTGCACCTGCAGCAAAACGACCAGCTTACCATTTATGCATTTGAACCTATTAGTCCCATTGCCGAAGTATTAACAAAGAATGTGGCCACGCATGCGCCGAGTAATATAAAAGTATTGCCGGTTGGCCTGG
>DASUVL010001038.1:0-3129 GCA_036379015.1 Niastella sp. | reverse complement strand
ATCGAAAAGAACGATTTCATTAACCAGCTCGAGGGTGATTTTAATGCCCGCTACTCTTCGAACCTGGATGCCGTGGATGACGATTTTTCGGATGTCCTGGATAAATCATCCGGCAATCATGGGCTGGGCCTTGACCTGGGTTTTGTTTATGAATGGAGACCCGAAAGGAACAGCTGGTTACTGAACGATCCTACTGCCTATAAACTGCGGGTAAGCGCTTCGATAAATGATATCGGCTCTGTAAAATATAAGAACTCAGAACATGGCAACAGCTATGCCCTGACCGCATCTGGCAAGAACACCAATGACCTGGACAAAAAGGATGGTGAAACCATCGAAGAATATTTTACCCGTCTTGATAACGCGGGTATCCTTGATTCCAGTTCCCGTGAAGATAAAATGAAGGTGAACCTGCCCACTACCTTTCGTTTTGATGCAGACTATCACATTTACAAAAGGCTGTTCATCAATGTGGGTACCATAGTTAACCTCCTCAACCGGGATAAGAACCAGAATTCAGCTCAATATGCTACCTCATTCACCATTACCCCCCGGTTAGAGAAAAAATGGTTTAGCATTTATTCTCCGTTCTATTACAATACACTGAATAAAAAGATGGCGTGGGGCGCAGGTTTACGGGCAGGACAATTTTTTGCCGGTTCAGGTTCCATCCTGTCGAATATGCTTTCCAGCAAAAATGTTACCACGGCCGATTTTCATTTGGGCGTTACCATGTCTATTTACCAGCGCGTAAAAACAAAGCGGCACAAGACAAAATCTGAGCCGGAAAAACCGCAACCTGTAGTTGAAGCAGTGCAACCGCAGCCGGTGGTTGAAACAAAGGTTGATACGGTGGTTCAACAAGTAGTAAAAGAAGTACAGATCACACACGATAAAGACAACGACGGTGTTGTTGATGAAAAAGACGAATGCCCTGATGTAGCTGGTGAAGTTACTTTAGCCGGTTGCCCTGATACGGACAAAGATGGCATTGCCGACAAAAATGATAAATGTGTTGACGTTGCCGGTACCGCCAAATACAATGGCTGTCCAATTCCTGATACTGATGGCGATGGTATCAACGATGAAGAAGATAAATGCCCTCAGGTTGCCGGTATTGCCAAATACAATGGCTGTCCCATACCTGATACCGATAGCGATGGTATTAACGACGAAGAAGACAAATGCCCCACTACCCCTGGCAAACCAGCTAACAATGGCTGTCCTGAAATAAAACAGGATGTAGTGAAGAAGATAGCCATAGCTGCCAAAAGCATTTACTACATGTCGGGTAAAGATGTTATTCAGAAAGTTTCTTACCCCAAACTGGATGTAGTGGTAAAAATTCTGAAAGCTGATACAGCACTGCAGATCAGCATTGAAGGACATACCGACAATAAAGGCAATGCGGTATTTAACTTAAAGCTGTCTGCCAAACGTGCCCAGGCGGTTAAGAACTACCTGGTTAAAAAAGGTATTTCTGCAACCCGTATCACAGCTCAGGGATTTGGTGATTCCAAACCGGTTGCTCCCAATACAACACCTGCCGGCCGTACCAAGAACAGAAGAGTGGAATTGCATTTGAACTATCAATAATAAGGTTCGCTTACATGAAAACGTCCCGTTCCGGCTTAGCCGAACGGGACGTTTCGTTTTATACCAGTTCTGCATTTACTTCCTCACTACATCAAACTTGCGGAAGATAGAATTTACACTGCTCTGGATCTCCTTTTGGGTAACATTACGGCTGTTCACCTCGTCGGTTGTCCAGCCCTGCCATATGGTTTTGTCGGTTTTCGCATCCACCATCGTTATCGTTAATGTACCTTCCCGTACTTCCGCCGTATTGTTATCGTATCCCATAAACGTAGAGGGATAATAAATGGTTCCGTACCGGCGATAGAATGGATTATAATAAATACGCTGGTAAGGCCTTGAATAAACAGGATTCGATTCTTCCCGGGTAGTTTTTTCAACCAGCAGATCGTAACTGATCAAAACATCGGGTTTGTTCCTGTCTTCGCGCCATCCTTCTTTTTGCAATTGCGCATTGGCCGCTTCATGCACATGCTTTTTCATAAAGTCTGCGTGTCTGTTCTTGTCATCTTTTTTGTTGTTATCTATCCAGGCGTAGGTTTTATAGCGGCTGAAATCGGCCGTTTCATCTTTCTCTACGTAGGCCGGCGTAGCACAGCTAACCGCCAGTATGATGGGTAACATAAAAACTGGTATTGCTTTTAGCATTCTCATATAAATTCCTCCTTTTTTGTGTTAAGATCACCTACTATAATGTACGTTAAAAAGGATGTGCCGATCTCTAAGGCTTTGTGAAAGTATATCTAAGGAAATGTTAGAATTACGGGGTGGAACTTTCTTATCAGTTTGGGGCTGAAGTACCCCGCCTACGCTAAAGCTCCGGCGGGTGATAAAAAATAGGCAGCCCTGAAGAATCAGGGCTGCGAGTCACATGAGAAAATTATGCAGCAACCGTATTGATTTCCGGATTGATTGCTGCGGCTATGTTTTACCCGGAAAAGATGTATGATAATTTTAAATTATCGTTGATTTAAAAAGCTTAGGAAAAAGGTGGTTAGAATAGTACAGATCGCCCAAAGCCGGCTTGCGTTACCGGATGGTATTAACTGGTAAATGAACTGGAAATTATTGCAATAACACAAGTAGGATTAATCAGTGACCGGCCTGTTAAACGCTGAAACTCCGTCAATTGGCTGGTTAATGGCGTTGCCTGGTGCGGCAGCAAATTATAACTGATTGAGGAAACATTCAATAGAATCTTTCTCATGGCTTTGTTTTTTCGGCTTATACTGAACTATGCTATACTTATACTATACTGTTGAACAGGCATGCAAGATACAAAGGTCTTGGAATAAAACGTGAACTCATTCAAAGACATTCAAAATTTACTTCATTTTTTAATTAAAAAGAAAAAAAACTTATCATGGATTAATGCCCGTCTGGCTTATGCCCGTAAAGCTGATACCAGATAAGAGATCTTTGAGTGCAATTCTTCGGGACGGAACGGCTTATGAATGAAATCTGTAAATCCTTTTTGCAACAGATCGGCCTGCATATTATCATAAACAGCAGCAGTAAAAGCCACCGCAGGTA
>DASUVL010001037.1:0-4481 GCA_036379015.1 Niastella sp. | reverse complement strand
TTTAATTATTTAGAATGAAAGCAGGGGAGGACAAAGAAACCTTAAAAGAGTTTGGCGGTAATTTAAAGAAAATAAGAAAGCGCAAAGGCTTAAGCCTGCGTGCTTTGTCGTATGAGTGTTCGATAGATTTCAGCGATATTGGAAAAATTGAACGGGGCGAAATAAATGTTACCTTACTCACTATCGTGCAATTGGCCAAAGCATTAGATGTACCACGTGATGAATTGTTCAGGTGGTGAAGGCTGCCGGCGCGAACCAGTCGTGCATTTTCTCCCAATTCCCAAGCTAATTCCTTCTTCAGACTCTTGCGTAAAAAAATACCCACTTGCAGCGTTATGCCGAAAATAACGGCCTATTGGTTGTAACAGCAGTCGATACGGGTTCAATAGATCAAATACAAATACTACTCATGTAAGGGTGATCAACTGGCATAAAAGTTTAAGCACTAATAAAAAAACTGTTATGCGAGCCATTTGGACCGGAGCCATCGGCTTTGGATTAGTAAACATTCCGATAAAAATATACAGTGCTGTACAAGGCAGTGAGCTTGACCTCGATATGCTGGATAAAAAGGATCATTCCAATATCCGGTTTCAGCGTGTCAATGAAAAAACGGGGAAAGAGGTTGCCTGGGAAAATATAGTGCGTGGTTATAATTTGGATGGTCAATATGTTGTATTGACCGATGATGATTTTCAAAAAGTACGGCCTGAGAAAAATAAGCTTATCACCATTTCGGAGTTTGTAGATGAATCGGAAATAGATACGATGTATTACGAAAATCCCTATTACCTGGCCCCCGAAAAAAATGGGGTAAAAGCGTATAACCTGTTGCGTGATGCGCTGGAAGAAACCGGTAAAGTGGGCCTTGGAACTTATGTGCTTAGGAACAAAGAAAGTATTGGACTAATAAAACCGCACGAAAATGTGCTGGTATTGAATAAGATACGTTTTGATGAGGAAATACGCGACACATCAGAACTGGATATTAAAGCAACTAAAAGCAATCCGCAGGAATTAAAGATGGCCATCGCCCTCATCAACCAGTTAACCGGCAAATTTGATATTAAACAATATAAAGATACTTATTCCACAGAGCTCTTAAAGCTGGTTAAAGCCAAAGCAAAGGGCAAGAAAATTCAAACACCCACTTTACGTGTGGTGCATTCAAGATCGAAAGACCTTATGGAACAATTGAAAGCAAGCCTTGGGAAAAAAGAAAAGAGCGGCCGGCGTAAAGCTTCCTGATCAACTGCGCTATTATCTTATAAAAGATGGCAACTTTATTTAACGAACACAGAGGCTGACTGTCATCTTCCTGGAAAAATTTCAGTATATTAGTAGTAATCCTATGCGTGTTTTTGTTAATGATTAACTAAACAACAGTGGTGATACGCCTGACGGCGTTGAAATCCACGTCTACCTGAATGATACCGGAATGATTTTTTTTATTAACACATCAAAACGTCACGCTTGTGGAATACCAACAAATAGCGGAAATTTTAAATGACCTCTCTATCATTAACCGCGAACGGGCTAAGGCTTATGAAGAAGCGTCTTTTCTGAATTTTATTTTTAACCTGGAATTACGGGGCTCATTTGCATTACTGGCTAACCAAAGCCGGCAAAACAGTTTTGCCCTCCGGCAGCATCTTGAGCAATTACCAGGCTATAATGCGGGAATAAAAAAGCCCTTACCGCAGTTGACATTTGGCGATCTGTATAATCAGTGGAAAGAAATGGGTGTTTCTTTCTCAGGTCCCAATATTTATGACATGCTGAAAAGTAGCGAGCAGGGCGAAGAAGCTATCCAGGTCATTTACACCAAGGCCATTGACCAGTTACCAAACGGCGACCTGCAATATCTATTAGAGACCCAGTTGCGGGGGTTGCATACTTCGCACAGCATTGTAAAGGGTATTTTGAACCAGCCGCATAAAATGCCGCAGAAGATCAAGAAATCGAGCTAAGCGGTTTACGTGATTATTATTTCATTCGAGGGGGGGTATTTATGTGCTTTGCATTCCATTGATCTTACCGAGTACTTTTTTCAGATTGATGCCTTTGCCTAATACCGGCTTAAACAGGTCACCAACTTCTTTTGCCCGGTCGTACATATTTTCGATGGTAAAATCCTGTATACTCAAACCCTTTTTAACTTCCTCCCAATGCAAGGGAGCCGATGCTGTTGCGCCTGGTTTGGGGCGCAATGAGTAAGGCGCTGCTATTGTTTGAATAGATCTGTTCTGTAAATAATCCAGGTATATCTTGTTTTTTCTTTTGGCCGGACTTCGTTCTAAACTGGTAAACGATGGTATTTCACTATGCACAAGCGTTACCATCAATTCCGCTAACTGTCTCGATTGATCGTAATCATACGCAGCGCCCAGCGGAATATAAATATGCAGGCCGGTAGAACCGGACGTTTTGCAATACGTATCAATTTGCAGATCATCGGCCAGGTCTTTAACCACCAGCGCGGTCTCAATCACTTTATCGAAAGAAATATTACCAGGGTCGAGATCAATGACACACCAGGTGGGATTATCTGGTTTTTTGGTGGTGCTGTGCCAGGGATTCATTTCAATACAACCCAGGTTCGCCATATATAGTAACGAAGCTTCGTCGGTACATACCAGGTATTGTTTTTTTTCTCCATCTGATTCAGCAACATAATCATGCTTTTCGATCCAGTCAGCTACTTTACCGGTTACATCTTTCTGATAAAAGCCAGGCTTTTTAATGCCATTGGGATGCCGGTTCATCGATTGCGGCCGGTCTTTCATATAAGGCAATATATAAGGCGCTATGCGGTTGTAATAATTTAGCAGATCACGCTTCGTGATCTTTTCGGTAGGCCAATATATTTTATCAAGATTGGTAAAGGTTAATTCTTTTTTATTGATAATGATAACCTGTTCCTTATCGGTTTCATTCAAAAAGCCCTTTGGTGATTGCGTTGAAGCGGTTGACTTAGTTGATTGCTTAACGCCTGACTCACCTTTTGTAGGTTGGGACTTGCGTTCCGGGTTAAGTCCGTCCATACGGATTATCCGGGCGGGCGTTCTGCTTTTAACGTTTTTTGTAACCGCCCTGGTTGGTTTGGACCCGGTTTTCTTTTTAGCTGTTTTTGTTTGCATCTTTTGGGTGGTATGTTTTTGTTGTTGATGGGAGGCGCTTTCCTGTTCGCCTTCTTGTACAGCGGCAGTGGTGTGGATGGCTTTTTCTTTAAGCACTTCTTTCGCTTTCTTGTCTTCCCGCAGCCCCATGAAAATAGGTTGCCGCAGGATATTATCTTTTGTCCATTCAGAAAACTTTACCTCACAAACCAGTACCGGTTTTACCCAGGTACAGGGCATGTTGGTTTTAGGTTTTTTATCGAAGGGTGAAGTGGGTGTAATGAGGGTTTTCAGTTTTTTGTAAATGGTTGCCAGGGATTGTTCGGTAAAACCCGAGCCGGTATGACCAACATAGATCAACTTATTTTTTTCATACACCCCTAACACCAATGCTCCAAAATGGCTACGGCTTCCCCGGGTTTCAGTAAAACCGCCGATCACCACTTCCTGCCGTTGGTTGCTCTTAATCTTTAACCATTGCCTGGTGCGTACTTTGGGTGAATAGGGGCTATCGATCTGTTTGGCCATAATGCCCTCTAGTCCTTGTTGTATGGCAGCTTCAAAAAATTGGTTGCCTGCCTGTTCAATATGATCGCTGTACCGGATCATCGCATGTTTGGGAAGAAGCTGCTGTAAAATTTCTTTGCGTTCATGCAAGGGCAGGGCCATAATGTTATACCCATTGATCCACAACAGATCAAACACATAATAGATCAGTTCCCCCTGGCCGTTCTTCTGCCATTGCTGCAATAACTGGAACTCGCTTTTGCCATCTTCATTGAGCGCAACGATCTCTCCATCGATGACTGCTTCCATACCTAATTCCTCCAAAGCAGTTACAACCGGTGAAAATTTTTGATTGAAAGAAAGGTTCTTTCTCGACATGATTGTAACATCGCTTCCGTTGATATAGGAAAGGGCGCGATAACCATCGTATTTTATTTCAAATACCCAGTCTTTATCATCAAATGCATCATCGGTAAGCGTAGCCAACATGGGAATGATGCCTGATGGCATTGGCTTGCGGTCACCTTTTTGTAAGCGTGCTTCTATTGCTGCCGGGACTTTTTTTTTAACCGGTTGTTTTTTCACCGGTGTAGTTCTTTTGGAGGATGTTCTTGTCGCCGTAGATTTCGAGGTTTTTGTTTTTGGGGCAGCACTGCTTTTTTTAGCAGTGGAAGTTTTTTTATTGCTTACCCATTCATTGGTGCTTTCTTTAGCCACCTGTTCCAGTTTCATACCCGACTGAACAGATTTATTCTTTTTGGTAACGTCGGATTGGGTAGCGTATTTGTCGTTATGTTTGATCAGCAGCCAGGCGTTGTCTTCACTGCTTTTTATATGTACCAGGGCAAAGTCGCC
>DASUVL010001036.1:0-2321 GCA_036379015.1 Niastella sp. | reverse complement strand
GATGTTAAATAATGTAAAGAATACAAATGCGCCTATTAATATGGGTAGCCTTCCTTTTGAATACAGGAAAATAAGTGATGATAGCAGGTACGACCAACCAATGAGTCCTAATATACCCCACCAATAAGGTCTTAGCCACACTGTATGCCCATTTTCACCGCCTTTAAATACAATGGCCAAAAAGACCAATATCAATACACCGGCGCCTTGCAGCCATCCCTTTTTTTGTTTTGATATAGAGGTTGGATAATCGAGCCATACCAGGAAGAAACTGATCGTTAATAATATTTCCCACACTGATTTGGGCAGCAGGGCAGCCTCATTATTATAATTTTCGAGGTTTACGTGTAAGAAACCCATTGCCAGCAGCGCAAACGAACGCACAAGAATATGACCAAGGATGTTGTTTTGCGAAACACCTTTCGACCAACGGTTGCCAATGGCAAAGGGAATAGAGAGCCCAACAATAAAAAGAAAAGCCGGAAAAACAGCATCTGCCAAACCCATTCCATCCTCCGCTGCCTTGGTGTGTTCGAGCCATAAAGGAATATTGGTGAGGGTACCCAGGTCATTAACAAAGATCATCAGGAGCATAGTGAGCGCTCTGAATACATCAATAGAAGCAAGGCGTTGTGATAATGCACGCATAATAGCATTGTTTTGGTAATTATTAAATAAGCCTTCATTACCACATTACGTTCGGTCTGGTTATAATATAGAGTTCCGTTTTAAGTGTTTTTGTACTCTTTCTACATGTATAATAATGAAAAAAGCCGTATCCGGAGTTTTATTCCATCAACGGCTGAATTTGATTATTGAATGTAAATCTAAGGTGGTAAATTTTATAATATTTCCTGCAAGCTTTCTTTGGCTGCCTGTATAGTTGTATCCAGGTCCGCTGTGGTTAAAGCACTACACAAAAACCAGGTTTCAAAGGCAGAAGGCGGTAAATACACACCACGTTTCAGCATGGCATGAAAGAATTTCTTGAACAGTTCATTATTGGCTGATGCTGCAGTAGCAAAATTAATGACGGGGTGATCGCTGAAATGCACGCTGATCATAGAACCTAGTTGATTGATCACGTATGGCGTGCCGCTCGCTTTCAGTACATCGTTCAACCCATTCCGCAGATAGTCGGTTTTTTCATCCAGCTGTGTATAAATGGAAGGGTTGTCTTTCAACGTTTTTAACATCACAAAACCGGCGATCATGGCCAGTGGATTGCCACTTAGCGTACCTGCCTGGTACACATTGCCGAGTGGCGAAATGTGCTGCATGATCTCTTTTTTACCACCAAACGCGCCAACAGGCATACCGCCACCGATCACTTTACCATAAGTAACCAGGTCGGCATTTATTTGTAAACGTTCCTGAGCGCCACCCGGGGCCAACCTGAAACCTGTCATTACTTCATCCATTATAAACAGGATGCCATGCTTATCGCAGATAGTACGCAAGCCTTGTAAAAATCCTGGTTGCGGAAGTATGCAACCCATATTGCCGGCTACCGGTTCAATAATGATAGCAGCAATCTCTTCCTTATGATCTGCTACCAATTGTTCAACAGCGGGCAGGTCGTTATAGGCGCAGGTGAGCGTATCGTTGGCTACGCCGGCCGTTACGCCGGGTACGGTTTGAATATTAAAAGTGGCTACGCCGCTGCCTGCTTTTACCAGGAACGAATCGGCATGACCGTGATAACAGCCTTCAAATTTGATGATCTTATTGCGGCCGGTAAATCCCCGGGCCAGTCTGATGGCGCTCATACAGGCTTCGGTACCACTGCTCACCATACGAATGAGGTCAACGTTGGGCGCCATGCTGATGATGAGCTCTGCCATGTCAATTTCCAGTTCAGTTGGAGCGCCAAACGAAGTAGAGTATTGCGCATAGTCCTGTATAGCCTTAACAACAGGTTCATAGGCATGACCAAGGATCATGGGACCCCAGGAGTTGATGTAATCAAGGAACCGGTTTCCATCGGCGTCGAACATATAAGCGCCTTTGGCAGATTTCATAAATACCGGCGTTCCGCCCACGCTTTTAAAAGCCCGGACGGGAGAATTTACACCACCAGGAATGCTTTGTTGCGCCCGGGAGAATAAGTTGATACTTTTTTCAAACATAATATACGTCAATGGTGAATGGTCAATGGTCAAAGGAGAGACTTTCTCGATTCAATTAATCCGGTCAGGATTTTAAAGCATCTGATCATTGATTCACCAAGTTTAGTTAGTTCTAAGTTATTTAAATATTCTAATTCTTTTGTAATATCTAAAGCTGCATCTATTTCAATGACTGAACCTCTTGCTACTTCA
>DASUVL010001035.1:0-9200 GCA_036379015.1 Niastella sp. | reverse complement strand
TGTCAGTAATGGCTGCGGTCACATTTTTATAGGTAATCCTTGCGCCGCTCAAAGGTTTACGGGTTACTGCATCTGCAATATATCCTTTTACAGGTACGAAGCCTTCAGGTGAAGCGGAAGCGATTATAATGGTATCAGCATTTACGGTATTGGTGGAATCCTGCGCATGCAGGTGGCCGCAAAACAGCCCCATGCAGATGGCTAGTCCAATTCGTTGCATCATAAAGCTGCGTTGTATCGTTGTTTGTATGCACATGAATATCATAATTAGAACGGAACGAATTTTAAATAATCCAGCGTGAGGTTAAAGGGAATGCCCGTAGTAGTTGTGGCAGGCGCCTGTAACCGAAGGCGGCGCGTGGCCAGCGTACGGTTATAGGTTTTACCGTCGGGGGTAGACGAAGGAAAGGACAATACCCAGTCATAGCTGCCGTTGGTATATTCACCCAAATACACTTCTGTATAATTGTTTGGTTGCACTTTTGCCGGCGGCATGGTAATATGGGGTGAAAATGTTCCTGTATCTGCACCAATCATCAGGATCTGCTGCAAGGTGGAATCGGTACCATAAGGGTCATCGCCCTGGCCCGAGATACTTTTATCGTTTATGGCCACCCAGTATACTTTATATTTTGTTGTGTACAGATCGTTGGTTATAAAATCCACGTAAAAATTGGCGCCCGATGAACCGAGGTTACAATAAATATCATTGAACGACTGTCCCGTGAGGGGGCTGGTCCGCTGCCTGTAAAAAACCTTCGTCATATATTTATCTTCCCTTGACCTGAATTCAACCGGGTTGTCGCTCTGCACAAATACCACCGGTATTTTTTCTTTTATAGGCGCCGCAGCAGCGTTTACCACGTATATAATACCGTTACTCGCTCTTTTCGTTTCCAAAATAGCAGCACTGCTAATAGGAATGTGAACATTAAATTTCGACAGCAGGGTTGACGGCAGTTTATCTGGCGGATAGTATCCTTTTATAACCAGGTCTTTTGCCACGTTCCATGCAGCGTTGCTATCGGTAATATTTGCATTGGCACTTTGGAAAAATATCTTCTGATTATCTTTTTCCGTAGCATAGGCTGCATTGGCCAGCACTATATATGTATACAGGCTGTCTTCATTTCTTACATCATATACTTTGGTACAGAACGTATTTATTTTTACAATGCCCGTATTGGGTTTGTACACAGGCTGGCCTGTAACAGGGTTGATGCTGTCCAGTTCTGCCTGGGAAGGGTCCTGCGCCAGATAATTCAAAGAAGCTACATACGTGTTTTGTGCGTACGTTGTTTTCGTACTTTCTATATACTCCCATATACTTGGCAACGGGGCAACGGCCTTGTCTATTATATGCAGTGCGCCATTCTTTACATATATATCCGCCTGTTGTATACCTGCTTCGTCGAACTTCTTATTAAAAAAATAAATTCTTTTGCCGTTCAACATGGGTACCCGTATGGAATCGGTTGCCATTCTGGTAAAATAAAGTTGTAAGGCTATATGATTCAACAGCCAGGGCTTCAGCTTTGCAGTGTCGTTCACCACATCCTGCGGCAGGCTTTTCAATGCCTCATTGGTAGGCGCCCATACAGTATAATTCTTAGATGAGCCAATTACTTTATCAAGCCCGGTTTTCACCAGGTATTCGTTAAACTTGCTAAGATCGGGCTGCGTGCTTATATATTCCTGCAGGGTTTGGTTAAGTGGCTGTTCGTTTACAGCTACATGATCGTCCCATTTCTTGCAACAAAGACCGGTGACTGCAAGGCAACCAGCAAGCAACAGGTATTTTTTCGGTAAGCGCATGCTTCAAAAAATTGTTTCGTGTATTAATATTCTATACTTCCATCGGGGTTAAACCTCGGGCTCGTCTGGCTCGTTCCCAACGGAATAAAATGCACCATATCGAAGTTGCAATCCGAATTACTTCCCGATATCAGGTCAAAACGGATCTTATGCCTGCCGGTGGCTTTTACATCTACTATGCCTAACATACGGCCCGATGTAGAACCAGATTTCTTACTTGCGCCAGCCCACCATTTCCAGCCAAGCGCTTCCAATTCCGCTTCCTTGGCAAAATCAACGGAAGAAATTTTCTGGTGAAACTGTATCAGCGCGCTGGTAAGCGGTACAGAATCAAAAGATGCCTGCACAGCGCTGACCGTAGAATTTTGTACATAATAGCACATCCACACTTTGTATTTTCCTTTTACCAGCAATGGTGTGGTAAACTCAATCCAGCTATTTCCTTCGCAAGTGCCAAGGTTATCTGTATTACTGGAGCTTCTGCCAAGGCCCATCTGCCAGTAATCGCCCAGGTAACCTTGTACACCGTTCCTGTATTTAAGACAGCTCTTTTCCCATTTTACATCCTTGAAGGTTTGTCCATCGCCGTAAGCAAACAAATAAGTTTTTTTGCGGTATATATTGCCCAACCTTGTAAGCTCTGGCACAGTGGAACACAGATCCCAGTATACAGGAAAGGGTTTTCTTATTTTTATGGCAAGATGCGACAGGGCTCTGTGCAACACACCGTTGGTAGCAGATACATCGCTGTTGGCCTGATCCAGTTCAATCCCCTTCTCATGCACAGGCCCGCTGATAGTGCTGTACTCATCATCATTTATGAGCACTTTCTTACCATCTATTAGTTTATCTGTGATCACTTCCAGCGGCGCTTTTGTTTCGTGCGAGGAAGCCATTACAATATCAGCGAGATATTTTACATCGGGAAGAATATGGTATGCCACATACAAATGGAGGCTGTCTAAAGGATTTTTAGGATCGCCGGTATTGCAATATCTTGCTTTCAGCGCTGCATAGCTTGTAATGTTGGTATCTCTTAAAGCCTGGTTTGTTTCGGCGATCAGTGTAATCCATCTTTGTGTGCCATCGGTGTTGGTGGCGCTGTTCAATGAATCATAATAACCTGTTTCTTTCACCGCCTCTGTAAAAATGGAATACTCGGCACTTTGCTCCAGCAGCTTTGCCACTGTATACGCAGAAGGAATGAGCACATTGTCTATTACATGTATAATTCCATTACCCGTTTCCACGTTGGGTTGGGTTACATTGGCCTGCCGGTTTATACGGAACGAAGAAACGCCGCCTTCATTTACCACACCTGTTATTAAAAACTGCCCCAGCATGGTCACCGACGGAAGCTTGCCGTCGGTAAATTCACTGGTTTGCACTTTCTCTTCCAGTAAATGAAACTGTATCATTGCTTTCAGGTCTGCCTCTTTCACCTGGTCAATAGAAGCCATATTCATTTTCTTCAGGTAGGCATCTATCGCATCATCGGTAGGTGCAAACAAAGTATAAGTACTATACGTATTCATGGCTGAGTTGTACCCGGTCTTGTCAATAATAGCCACCAGCTTTGTAAACCGCTGCAGGGAATCTTTCTGGAGATATTCCAGTATATTCTTGTCCTGCGTGGTAGTTTCAACCAGGGCAGATTTTTTACAGTTGCTGAGCAAGGCAGCAATTACTGTAAAAACAACCAGCGGGATAAATATATATTTCTTCATGATCACGCAATTGTTTATTTATAGAACGGGTTTTGTACGAGGTTTTTGTTTGTCTGCAGCTCATAATCAAATATGGGGAAGTAATGGCTGTTGTGATCTTTCATTTTTGCCTGGGTGGTACGCACGGTATTAGCAGGCACGGTGCCGGCCACCATATCCAGTAAATAATCGAGTTGTGCATAATTATTCCTTTTCACATACCGGAGCACGTCATACCAGCGCTTGCCTTCAAACATAAATTCCCTTGCTCTTTCCTCCAGTATAAATCGCGATACGTCTGTTACATTGGCCGGATCGGGATGGGTGTTTGTAGCATCCAGCGCCTGCGCTCTTGTGCGTATGACATTTACAATATCAAGCGCTTCCTGCCCCCTGTTCACCTGGGCCAACGCCTCCGCTTTCATTAATAATACATCTGCATACCGGTATACAAACCAGTGTGTGTACGAATCATTCTGAGCTATAAGGTCCGTGCTGTTCTTTGCCACGTATTTCCATATAAGCCCATCTGAAGCCCTTACAGAAGCACCGTCTGAACGTACATCTTTAAGCACGCTCAAATCATCGGTGGTATATACCAGGTCCATTACCCGGTTGGCGGCAATGAATTGTTTTCCCGATACGGCAAACAGGTTATAAAATGTATTCTGCTTCTGAACATCAAACTGCAATTCAAAAATGCCTTCGCTGGAATTGCCCGTCCGGTACAGGGTATTAAACCATGCGCCGCCTGCAGCTATCAGGCCATAACGTTTTGAATTGATGACCTTGTCGCTAGCCACCATGGCTTCTGCATATTTATCCATCCACAAATACACGTCTGCCTGTATGGTATTAATGGTATAGCGGGTAATACGGCCTTTGTCGGATGCGGCGTTTCCATAACTAAGCGGCGCTTTGGGCTCTGCTGCATTCAGGTCATTAATAACCTGAGCAAGTACCTCCTGCTGTGAACTTTTTGCAATGTCTGCTATTTCTTCATCGCTCGAAGTAGATGAGAGCTTTAAAGGCACATCGCCAAAACTTCTTGCCAGGTAGAAATAGAGCAATGCCCTGATTGTTCTTGCTTCTGCCACATAAGCATCCAGCGCTTCCTGTGTAAAGGTCTTGTCGTTCTTCATTACCCCGGGCGCAAAATCAATGACTGTATTGCAATAATTAATGGTACGATATACAGGCCGCCAGTTTACAATACTATTGCTCGATGAAGTATTTACATTCATCACATCAAACTCCTGACTGGTAGTTCCAAGAGATGGTGCCAACATATCTGCCCGCAGTTCTCCCCACAAAAAAAGCAGCTCTGGCAAAGCAGTTCCGCTACCGGTAGGATCTCCCAGCAATGATCCGTAACAACCTATTACGGCAGCCCTTACCTGTTCTTTTGTTTTCCAATAGTCCTCGCGTATAATGCCATCAGAAGGCTTCTGATCGAGCCGTTTTTTACACGACGGTGACATGGCCAATACCAGTGAAAGGGAGAAAATCGTATATAATAGTTTATGGCTCATCCTTATTTCTTTATCATACATGGTTTAAAAAGAAGCTGTCAGCCCAATCGTAATCATTTTTACCGGTGGCGTCATGGATTTATCAAAAGCCACCCTGAATGGATCACTTCCCCGTACGCTTACTTCAGGGTCCTGGCCCGTATATTTCGTAAGCGTAAATATGTTTTCAGCAGTTACATATGCACCGAGGTTTTTTACTTTCAGCCTGTCGAGCATACTCTTTGAAAAATTATAACGAAGTGTTACGGTCCTGAACCTTATAAAAGAACCATCTTCCACATACCGCGATGAGCCAAGCCAGTTGTACCCTGCAGCATACAACGCCCTTGGTACATCAGTGACATCGCCGCTTTTCCGCCAGCGTTTTAATACGGCCGTGCTTTGATTGTTTAAGCCATACATATTGGTGGTATTCATTTCAGTGCCGTTGATAATATCATAATTATAGCGGAAGTTGAAGAAGGTAGAAAGCCGCCATTGGTTATTATAACTCACGTTGAAGCCAAAGCCACCGGTAAACAAGGGATTGCTGTTGCCAAGGTATACGATGTCCCTGTAGTCTATCGTACCATCGTGGTTGATATCATCATACTTTGCATCACCGGGCTGGAATGTATAGTCTGTGGCAGGATAATTAAACCGCATAAATACCTGCTCTCCGTTGGGGCGCACCGTTGGTTTACCGTCTTCACCGTGTGCGCGCGTATCCTCGAGGTCTTTATATACACCCAGGTACCTGAACCCGTAAAAAGAGCCAAACGGGTTGTCGACCTGCATATATGATTTGTATTGTCCGTTCTGGGTAATATTTCCTTTTTCCACCGGGTAGAACTCTGAAATCTCACGGATGATATTTTCATTGCGGGCTATGTTGAAATTAAAATCCACAGCCCATTTCCTTGTCTTCAGCGGCGTGGTATTCAGGTTTATTTCCCATCCCTGGTTATCCATGGTACCCACGTTCATATCCACCTTATTAAAACCATTTACAGAAGCTATCTGCAGGTCATAAAAGAAAAGGTCCTTTGTTCTGTTTTTATACACTTCTATATCCAGGTTCAGCCTGTTTCTGAACATTACGAGATTGAAACCTGCATTCTGCCCGATCACCGTTTCCCATTTCAATTTCTTTAATCCCATGTTGGCAGCGTACACACCTGCTTCACCCAGATAGTTCCAATCAAGATTGTCGTACCTGTTATAGAAGGTATAATCGTTTTTAGGTGCATTGCCGCTGCGTCCATAGCTCGCACGAACACTCAGGTCATCAATTGACTTACTGAATTTTAGTGTACTCATAAATTTCTCTCCCGAAATTCTCCAGCGGCCCGATACAGAAGGGAATAATCCATACCGCTGGCTGGAAGACAGGCGCGAGGTAGCGTCACCTCTCAAGGCTACATTTATTATATAGCGATCATCAAACCCATACTGGCCATTAATTAAAGCGCTCATCGTGCTTGTTTGTTTCGTGCTGGCTGACAGGTTTGACAGTGCCCCGTTTGTTCTTGAAGGCACAGAAGGGTCCTGCAGGTTTGACGATGGCGTATTGGATGTTCTGGCCTGGTAAGTAACGCTCTTACTATCGTATGTCATTACATTGAAAAGACCGGTAAAACTGTGTTTCTCATTTTCAATCTGTGGCGTGTACACAAGCGCTGACTTTGTTTGCACGTTAAACCCGTCATTATCTCCGTCGTAGGTCTGATTTACATTATTATCCGTCCAAGGAAGCCCGGTAGCTATTTGCGGCAGGAATTTTTTATTTTTTACACTATTGATATCAAACTGCACATCTACTGTAGCTATCAGCACCCGTGGCTTGATCGTATATTGAATATTGAATTTGGGTGTTATCCTGTCTGTAATTACATTATTACCGGCCGCATTTGCCATTGCTACCGGGTTGGCAGTACCCACTATATCATTATTACTGTTAATGCCGCCATATTGCCCCTGTATATTGAAAGCTGGTGAAAAATAATTCGGCGTAAGGTTTCCATACTCATCATATTCATAAATGCTCATATTAGGCATTTTGGCATAGGCAAGATCCCTTACATTGTCAGCATAGTTTTTATTGTTGCCGGTATGCGAATAAGAAAGATCAGTTCTGATGCTGATCCTTTCAGACACTAAATAATCAAGATTGATACGTGTGCTAATGCGGCGAAGGTCTGTACCCACAGTAACGCCTTTTTGATCGAGGTAGCCCAGTGACGCATAATATCTTGCTTTGGCGCCCCCACCTGTCATGGATATGTTATGGTCATGTGTATAACCTGTACGGGAAATAGCACCTATCCAATCAGTATTATTGCTATAGTTGTAATAATAATAGGGATTATTGGGATCATACTTAAACTCATTTACTGCCTGCAGGTTCAGCGGTATCCCATTCCTGTTCATATATTCTTCGGGAATAAGAGCAGAATACTTAGCTCCATCGAGCATAGGGATGGGGGTTGGTTTCAGTGAAGCAGTCCCTTTAAATGTATATGACAATGCAGGCTTTCCTCTTGTTCCTCTCTTTGTATTAATTACGATGACGCCGTTGGCAGCACGTGAGCCCCATAAAGCTGTAGCCGCCGCATCTTTTAAAATGGTGATATCCTTTATATCGGCAGGAGCTATATTCAGCAGCGATGCATATCCCTGGTCGTCAGCAGTGCCGAAATTAAAATCGGAAGGTACCTGCGTTTCGTATGGCATTCCGTCTACCACTATCAGTGGGTCATTGGAAGAGTTAATGGAAGAAGTACCACGTATACGTATTTGCATGCCAGCCCCGGGGTCGCCCGAATTGGCAGCTATGTCTACTCCTGCCAACCGGCCCTGCAGGGCCTGGTCTATAGAGGTTGCCTGCATTTCTTCCATTTCTTTTGCGCTGATCTTCGAATAGGCCAACGTGGAATTTCGTTCAGCAACCGGCAGCATGCCATTATCTGTTTTGCGATGCGCTACCACTATCACTTCAGCTTCATCTTTAGCGGCCTGCTCCAGCGTTATATTAAACAGCCGGCGCGAGTTAACGGCCAGCTCTTCCTGGCTTTTATACCCAATAAAAGAAAATGATACCCTGTGCCGCGAATCAGTGATTCTCAGCGCAAAATTTCCATCCACATCTGTAGCTACACCTTTTACGATACGCTTATCTGCATCTATTTCCGTTACAGACACACCTGCAATGGGGCGCTTTTGCTTGTCCGTAACCTTACCGGTTATTACCACGGCTGTTTGTGCCTGCGCCGCCATTACAATGGCAGAAAAGATAGCCACGTGGCAAAAACGCATTATACGGCGGGTCAATATCCTCATAGCAAGAAATTATGATAGTCAGTTATCGTTAGTTATATTTTAAATAGCCGTCCAGCAAATGAATCACACACCTGTTTGATAAATTATTGCTCTGGGCCATTATTACATTGGCTTGCCTGTCGTAAGCATCCAGTATATGCATAGCGCCTCTACTGTTGCTGATGCTGATTTTAAGATTGGCGCCTACCGCATTTTTCAGGTAGGTGTCGAAACTGCCTGAAGCGTTACCATCGGGCACTACAGTACGGCTGAAAAGAATATGGTATTGCAAAAATCTGCGCACCTGTTCCCTGCCTACGTCATTTGCAGGGTTAAAAGTGGGTACTTTATTGGGCGCAGTGCCGGTACCTGGTAATATTCCATCGTTCACTGCCTGTAGTATAGCTGCATTGTTTGGCACAAATACAGTGCTGAAGCCCGTGAGCCCATTAATATCAGTAGTGGTAGCGTTGAACATAGCAGCAGAATTGCTGAGATACTGCCAGAAATAATTAAACTGGGAGGTAGTAGCAGTACCAAGATTTTTTACATGTGTGCCCACCGGCTTTTCAGAATAGGTAAGCAAATCGTTGATGAAATATACTTTACCATTGCTGGCTGTTTTCACACTGTCTACAACCACTGTTTTACCGGCATCCTGGAGACCACCCGTCAGTATAGTGTTGTTATTGAATTTTATATAATCGCCTTCTGTACCTGCATCACCTGATTTTACAATGTCTGCGCCTGAAAGGTCCTGTACAGACGATTTGTATGGTTCAAAAAACACACAGGTGGCTGCTATACGTGTCAGCTTATCGAACACACCATTGGTTGTAGCGCTGCCGCC
>DASUVL010001034.1:0-2877 GCA_036379015.1 Niastella sp. | reverse complement strand
TACCATAGCCATGCCTTTGATAAATTTAAAGTAGGTATGTATGGTTTCACTTAAAATTGCCTGTAGTTGCTTACTGTACTTACTACCGGTTAGTTTTGCCAGGAACTGAACAAATACTTCGCGGTTATATAAAAACAAGGCTGCATACACCGGTACAAGAAATAAGGTGAATAAACCACCGGCTGTTGCAGAAATGGTTGATTGTAAAATATTCCCAGTACTACTGCCGGAATTGCGTATAAACTGTTGCAGCCATTCATTCTGTGCGGCCATGGAAAAATTAAAAGCGGTTTCTAACCACTGCTGCAATTGTATTAAAGTAGGTTTTACTTTATCCAGTAATTGTGGTATATCCTGCCGAAGTATATTAACCTGAAGAAACAGCAAACTCATCAAAAGTCCAAAGAAAATAAAAACGATCAGTAGTCCTATTGCAATAGCCAGGCTACGCGGCCACCGGTGGTTTTCAAGCCATTTACAAACCGGGTATAAGACCATAGCGATCAACAAGCCATAGCAAAGGGGCACAAACAGGGTTTTGCCAAAATATAAAACAACCCCTGTGAACACGATGATCTGCAGGTGTTTTAGAAGCGATTGGGTATTGTATGAGCTGTTGATCATGTGTATAAAACTAATAGTATTATTGCCGGTCTTTCGGGATCAGCATCAGGGCTGGGGATGAGTTTAGTAATGGAAAGTGATGATGTTGATCATGGTTTATACAAAGTTACAAATGATCCTGTAATAGTGATCTGTAACTGTCTGTCATCCGGGTTATTGAAATTGATCAGTATCATTTCCTCCAATGATCAGCTTCATGTATGATATGCTTAAACAGGGTGAAATTTGAGTATAATCATTTGTATGGCATTACCAGTTAAAACGGTTGAATTTTTACAGCAAACGGGCGGTATTTCTGCTTTTGCCGGCCGCTTCTTTAAAGAGGCTTTTAAACCCCGGTATGAGGTGGCGGAGTTCGTTCGGCAATGTTTTATTATCGGCTACAAGTCATTGCCGCTGATTGGATTAACCGGTTTTATCATGGGCCTGGTATTAACTATACAACTTCGGCCTTCATTGGTTGAATATGGGGTAGAATCGCAATTGCCGGCAATGGTAGGTATTGCCATTGTGCGGGAGATAGGCCCGGTGATCACCGCCCTGATCTTCGCCGGCAAAATAGGCAGCAGTATTGGCGCCGAGCTGGGTTCTATGAAAGTAACCGAACAAATTGATGCTATGGAAGTTTCAGGCACCAATCCGTTTAAATACCTGGTAGTAACAAGAGTGTTGGCGTCAACTCTGATGCTGCCTGTATTGGTCATGCTGAGTGATGCCATTTCATTATACGGGTCATACCTGGGTGTTAATATTCGTGGCGTAACAAGTTTTCATTTGTTTTATACGCAGGTATTCGACATTCTTCAATTTGGTGATGTGTTGCCTGCATTTATTAAAGCATTTTTTTTCGGTTTTGCAGTTGGTATTATTGGTTGCTATAAAGGATATTTTTCAAATAAAGGAACAGAAGGAGTAGGTCAATCAGCTAATTCGGCTGTAGTGGTTTCGTCTATTATGATATTTGTTATTGACCTGGTGGTTGTTCAAATTACAGATGTACTAAACCTGAATTAACCCGTTAGTTAATGGAAATGGAAGAACAAACCATACAGCAACAAGCTCAACAGCAAAGCGACCGGCCGATAATGGTTGTCAGGCACCTGTATAAATCATTTGGCAGGAATACGGTGTTAATAGACTTTAACCTTACCCTTGGCAAAGGGGAAAACCTGGTAGTGTTGGGTAAATCGGGCTCAGGGAAATCGGTCCTGATAAAATGCATTATTGGCTTAATGGAACCGGAAAGTGGTACTATTGAAATGTTTGGAAAGAATATACCCGACCTGGATCATGAAGAAATGGATAAAATGCGTGCCAAAGTTGGTTTCTTGTTTCAAAGCAATGCATTATATGATTCCATGACAGTGCGCCAAAACCTCGAATTTCCTTTACGCCGTCACTGGATACAGGTTACGCAGCAGGAAGTGGATAAGCTGGTACAGGAAGCATTGAATGATGTAGGTCTGGCCCATACTATTGATATGATGCCGGCAGAATTATCGGGTGGTATGCGTAAGAGAATTGCCCTGGCCCGAACGCTTATCCTAAAACCCAGTATCATTTTATACGATGAGCCTACTACAGGTCTTGATCCTGTTACGGGAAAAGAAATTATTCAATTGATCCTGGCAATACAGAAAAAATATAAATCCTCATCACTGATCATTTCGCACGATATGAACTGTGTACGACTGGCAGCCGACAGGGTGGTGATACTGATAGATGGTCGCTGTTATGCCGAAGGAACATATGAAGCCTTACAAAAATCTGGTGATCCTAAAGTGAAACAATTTTTTGAATAACATTTTTATGGCAAAGAAAACAGTCAATACAATAAAGCTCGGGGCGTTTGTTCTTGCCGGTCTATTATTCCTGATACTGCTGTTATATATGATCGGTAAGAACAAAAATCTTTTTGGCCCATCATTCGCATTAAAAACAAGGTTTGAGAATGTACAGGGGCTTGTTCCCGGAAACAATGTACGGTTTGCCGGTATTGAAATTGGAACAGTAAAAAAGATAAATATTATCAGCGATACCGTTATAGAGGTAGTGATGGCGGTAGACGAAAAGATGGAAAAAGTTATCCGCAGGAACGCCGTCGTTTCTATAGGCTCCGACGGGTTAATGGGAAATAAGGTGATCAATATTTCTCCGGCCCGCTCACCGGCTCCGCTGGTTGCCAAAGGGGAAATGCTGAACAGTTATAAGCCGGTTAGTACAGACGATATGTTTCAGACTTTATCTACAACC
>DASUVL010001033.1:0-4093 GCA_036379015.1 Niastella sp. | reverse complement strand
TGGTACCGGTCAGGTGTTGGTGATACCGTACAAAATCAAGCAGCACCATACCGGGGGGCAGACTGGTAGAAATATCTTTGTTATTGAGAATGAATTTGATCAAGGACTAAATCGGTTTCTTTAAAGTTAGCAAAATCCGGGCAAAGTACAGGAGATGGAAGGCAGAAAGAAGTCTTGTCCAGAGGGTACCATCCTTATGTTTGTTGCGGATGCTGTTGAAGAACAGACTGGTTGCTTGATTCACTGGTCTTGCCTTGCAATGTTCCCTGCAAGCCTGAGGTGGAAAGGGTATTTGCTTTGGCCATCATCAAAAAGTTTTTTAACTTCACTTATATAGCTCATTCACATTTCTACATTGGACAGCTTCCATTAATTTTCAAAAGGCCCGGTTTTATTCTCCCTCCTTATAGCGGCCATAAAGCGACCTTGTAGCGACATTACAGCGAGTTTATAGCGATAGGCCGCCGGGACATCTTCGTACCTCCTTCGAGATTCCTTCGAGGCATCTTCGGGTACAGATTATACAGCATTGATACAGCGTTAAAGCATCATTTTAAACGAGTTTCCGCAGTTCAAAGCGTGAGGCGAACGAGGGGCGAATGAATCTGGGATCAGGTACGAACGAGGTCAAAAGCGGGTGCGAAGGAATATGGATAGAAGTCCGATGAAATTGTAGTAAATGCTGTCGTGTATATGTTGGGGTAAAAGCAAAGTGTAGCCAATTCATTTTTTTATTCATTACTAGTAAAAAACAAGTCCCGCTAGACAGCGGGACTTAAGTTCTTCACCTGCAAGCTTAATTAACCGGCAATAGCAGGAATACGAAACAAAATTATAAAAAAACTTGAAAAAAATGCATAGTGATAAATTAATATGTAAAATATTTTACATAATTTTCTGTGCATGTAAATGATTAACAGTCAACTTTATACAGCCATTTCTTATCCAATGTTTTCACGGTAGTAAACCCAAGAAAATACTATATGGCATTGATAGTGTTCGAAAAGGAATTGAAAGTATCAACTCGCTATCCCCAACAGTTTCAAAACAGTTAATAGTCTCTCTTTAACTTCTCTGTACCAACTGATGCAATTCCTGTGTTATCATTTCCACCTTCTCCTCCACCTCAACATCCCCTTCAATCCGCAACACGGGACAGGTCAACGTTTGCAACCACTGCTCATGGCGCTTTTTGTTGCGGCCAGGTTGATTGCTATCATCGTACGACAGCGCCCAATCTATAAATTCCTGGCTTGATTGTGATATTATTGCTCCATAACGCTCTTTTTCACGATTAACCAAACGAATTGCCCGAATGTCTTTTGGCAACCACAAGTATACGACGAGGTTATATTGCCCCTTCAGAAAATGACCCCAGCTGTCCAACGAACCGCCTACTATCCATTGTGCTTCTTTGTGTAAATCGGCTGCCAGTAGCTGGTCCCGTTTACCAGGTTCCCTGCGAACCAGGAATGGCGGATCGGTTTTTTCCCAATAATAATAGTCTGCATCAAAATAGGGGATCGTTAACTGTTTCGCCAGTGCTTCACCAAGGGTAGTAACTCCACTGCCCGAAGCGCCGATAATGAGCATGCGCATAATGTAGAATAAACTTATTTCAACAAATTCAGATCGGGTTGTGCGTATTTATATACCTTGAAATACAAAGTGGTCTTGGTTTGATAAACCCCTTCAAATTTCGATATCTCATTGATGAACTGTACCAGGTGGTCATTGTCGCGGCACATCACATCTACTTCCAAATCATAATCACCTGATGTCATGGCCAGGAAGCTCACCTCCGGCAGTTTGGAGATTTTCTGCGCCACCTTTTCCTTTAACGTTGCCGGTCGCACAAAAACCGCAATATGGGCATAAGCCCTGAACCCCACTTTGTCGGGATTTACACGGCCAATAATATTAATAGTCCCTTCTTCTATTAATTTATTCACCCGGGTGCGAACGGTTCCGATAGACACATTCAGCTTTTCTGCAATAACGGTAAATGACATCCGTCCATCCTTTTGCAGGCAGGACAGAATAGCAAAATCCAATTCGTCGAGTGGGAAACCGTTTTTCTCCATACAGTGCAAAGATGCTACAAAAATAAAAATACTATTTAATTTTTGGTAGGCTACTAAATTATTTTTAATTTACTATCCTTATTTCTGCAAAATCTGTAGCGCTAAAATATTTCCACATGAAGTACACGCCTGTTCAGAATTACATAAATGGACAGTTTGTAGATGCGTCTACCGACCAAACACTGCCCGTTATATCACCCCTCGATGGCACTTTACTGTCTTCAGTTCCTTTGTCGGCTCACAAAGATCTTGATGCTGCCGTACGAGCGGCCAAAATAGTTTTTCCCGCCTGGAGCCATACGCCTATTAAAGAAAGGGTGCAGGTGTTATTCCGCTATAGGTCTTTGCTGGAGAAGCATTTGCAGGAACTGGCAGCACTGGTGAGTGAAGAAAACGGAAAGACCATTGGCGAAGCTGTTGCCGAAATAGAGAAATGTATAGAGCTGACGGAGTTTGCAGTTTCATTGCCGCAACTGGTTACCGGCGAAGTGCTGGAAGTGAGTAAAGGAGTGGAATGTCGCACCGAGCATGTTCCGCTGGGCGTGGTAGCTTCTATCGTACCATTTAATTTTCCCAGCATGGTGCCTAACTGGACCATCCCCAATGCACTGGCCCTGGGCAATTGCATGATCATAAAACCATCTGAAAAAGTACCGTTGAGTGTAGGGCGATTAGCTATGTTGTTAAAAGAGGCCGGTTTGCCCGATGGCGTTTTTAATGTGGTCAATGGCGACAGCGTGATCGTGAATGCTATTTGCGATCATCCGGGTATTTCAGCTGTATCGTTTGTAGGCAGCACCAAAGTGGCCAAGATCGTTTATCAGCGCGCTACACATCATTATAAAAGATGCCTGGCGTTGGGTGGCGCTAAAAATCACCTGCTGGTATTGCCAGACGCCAAAGCCGATATGACCGCACAAAACGTCGCGGCTTCCATGAGCGGTTGCGCCGGACAGCGGTGTATGGCTGCTTCGGCTATGGTGGCCGTGGGGAATGTCGATCATATCATACAAAAGATCTGCGAAGAAGCGAAGAAGATCGTACCTGGTAAAAATCTGGGAGCGGTGATCAATAAAGAATCTAAAGAAAGGATAGAACATTATATAACCGAAGCCGAAGCACAGGGTGCTAAAATACTGGTTGATGGGCGTAAGACGACGGTAGCGGGTAAAGAGAACGGAACGTATGTAGGACCTACCGTTATAGATTATGTGAAACCGGAAATGGCCGTGGCAACAGAAGAAATATTCGGTCCGGTGATCAGTATCATGCGCACCGATACGGTTGATGAAGCCCTGGCTATTGAAAATGCCAATCCGTATGGTAATGCGGCCTCCGTATTTACGCAAAATGGCGGTATGGCGCGGTATGTGATAGACCGGGCAAGTGCCGGCATGATCGGTGTAAACGTAGGCGTGCCCGTACCCCGCGAACCCTTCTCGTTTGGCGGCTGGAATGAAAGTAAATTCGGTGTAGGCGATATAACCGGAAAAAGCTCTATTGAGTTCTGGACAAAACTCAAAAAGTCTACGGTGAAATGGAACCCCGAAGCCGGGGTGAACTGGATGTCGTGAATGGTGAATGGTCAATGGTGAATAGACCGTTCCTGTTTAATAGTTATTTGTATTGCTGTCAGCGTCCTGAGCGAGATTACAGTATGGGCCCGGCTATAATTTTCATGGCATCGCCTGTTGCGACGCTCCGTTCAGGGTTCAGTTCATTGTTCAGCAAAAACTAATCGATTCGATTGCTCCTTCACGTTTGCCATCTTACGTTTCACGTTTCACGATTCAACCACGATTGCTCCTAATATAATTGATATCATCATGTCACAAACCGTTACTATATCCGAAACACAGGAAATTATTCGTGATAATATGGATTACACGCTCTTTTCATGGAGCAAGCAAAAAGGCATTGCGCCCATTGCGGTGAAATACGCCAAAGGCGTATACTTATATGACCATGATGGCAAGCGATACCTCGATTTTTCTTCCGGCCTCATGAAT
>DASUVL010001032.1:0-8065 GCA_036379015.1 Niastella sp. | reverse complement strand
TGGCAAAAACCTGCCAGTATGCAACCTGACTATGTATGTGAGGTATCTGCACCAGGTATAAAAAACCTCACCGCACAAACGACGCACAATTTTTCAACCAAATTGTACGAACCAAATAAATTGCCCAGGGTTGTGGATGGCCTGATACGCGATTACACCTGTAATTTTCCCTGCAAGCTTACCATAAAAAATAAAGCGGGCCAGGTAATAGGTGTAATTGATGTTGCCGGTGAAAACGAATTATTTACTATACCGCTGCACAAAGATTTTTTGGAAGATTCCGTAAGGCCTGTTAACCCCTTCTTTTCAGAGCTGGCACTGTCTGATTTTGAATCAGGTAATAAAACGGGTATTAGCAGAAAAATGGAGGAAATAATTGCGAAGCAGGTCTTCCAAAAAGTGGTAGATGCCGTCAACTATTCATTCTACGGTATAAAAACCATGCGTGAGACATATGGATACGGTTTGGTAAAACAAAAAAACCGCCCTTATAATTACAGTGATATAGATACTGCCGTGATGAAATATAGAACGGCCCTGGATTCGATGGATAAAGGCAACAACGAAACCTGTACAGCAATTTGTTTAAGTACCCGTTCGGTGCTGGAGCAGGTATTAAGCAGCAACGAACCAAGGGTTGATAAAAATGTACAACAGATCCTGTATTACAACCTGAGTCATTTAAATCTGTTAACCCAACATTTTGAGGAAAGCTGGAAATATTACCAGATCCTTCTGAAAGAATACGGCTTTGAAGCGGGTTCGGTAATGGCGAGGGAACTGAGCGGACGAATACACCTGCATGAAGATTATTATAAGGTGAAGGCGAAATTGGGCAATTGATCAGAGGGGCTGATCTCCTATGTTTGTATGATCTACAGAATAGGAGGTCAACTCCTGCATTTTATATGGATCTGAAGTGTCGTTCTTACCGCCCTATGTTCCTTTGTATCAGTCGATATTTTACACCCAGTCGTAACCAAACCGGTGGCGGCAGGTCTTTTATGGTTGTATTCCATGGCCGGCTCAATTGCACGAAGCCCTCCCATGCATGTAACCGGTAGCCTGTTTCAAACACCGAACTTACCTGAAAGCGATTGAGCTTTTTTTCACTTTTGGGATCTGTAGTATATACAAATGGTTTTATTCCCATAGAATCGTTCACCGGTTTGGCTAATACCAATCCTTTGTTCCACCAGTTTGTATTGATGCCGGCGCCGATGCACCAATGTGCATTTATCTGGTAATTGTATTGTAAGCCTGCCTGTAAGCCGAATGTTTTTACCATTCTTTTATAGGCGATAAGGCTATCGCTCACCCGTGCCAATCCTTTCTCGTAGTATTTGTCTGGCAAGAGAGCACTGGTATAAGGCAGCATCTTCGCAATAAGCTGGTGCCTGTTTTTAGCGACAGACACCCAAATGCCGGGAATCAACAACAGGTAAGGCTGATTGTTACCATTTTCTCCCTTGAAGTAATGGTCCATTCCTGTAAATGCAATTGGCGCCTGCCATTCCAAACCGGCCGAAACGGTAAATGGGTTGTTGCGATTGCTGTCGGGCGATGGTTTCTCCTGAAAAGCAACACCCGGCAGGTTCCTGTCTGTAGTTACGGATATAGCCATACCCTTTATAGCGGTCAGCTGTGGCGTTGCAAAGGGCAGGCTGCCGATATAATCTGTTTCGGCGTTGTTATCTTCTACGGGCACAATAGCGGTTTTGGTTTTCTTCTTATAAGCATACTTTCGTTTTACCGTTGGCGGTGTTTGCATGGCGCCGGCACCATAATAAGCAGTTAGTTTTCGTTGTTCTGTAAAAGTTTGATCAGAAGATCCTACAGGTGTTTGGGTATTTGCAGAAGGCAATTGGGTGCCACGGGTAAGCGCTGTTTTTTTCGTTTTATCATTATTGTTGTAAGTATGGTTGTTGTTAACGGTAAGCTCTTTTTGTGTCAGCAAGGTATCGGCAAATTGATCAGTCGCGGACAGGGCAGGTTGTTCCTGTAAAGGTGTTTTATGTTGTTTATTATACTGCCGCCACATACCCATTCCACCTGCCAGCAACAGCAATACAAACGTTGCACAACCAACAGGCGGGATCCAGAAAAAGAACCGGCGCTTTCTTTTGTCAGGCTGCTCACTGTTGAGTTTTTCCTGCATATTTTCCCAGGCAAGATCTGTCGGGATAAGCGGTATCGGGCTATCCTGCTCGGTAAAATATTTTTTATTCAGGTTGCTTTCACTCACCGGTAAAACGTTTATAGTGTAAAATATTTTTTAAGCACTGGTTGCAATATTCGCCGGCTTTCACTTAAATGCCATTTCACGGTGCCGGTGCTGATCTGTAACCGGCTGGCGATATCAGAGATCATATAGTGCTCCAGGTAAAACAGGCTGAACACAGGACGGGTGGCCGGTGGCAGCCGGTCGAGAAAATAATAGATATCTTTCCACTCCAACTGTTGTACAATACTCCCGGTTTCATCAGCACCATCATATTCCTCTTCCATTTCCTCCGTTGCCTTTGTAATTAGTTTCAATTTGTCAAGGGCGGTATTACGCACGATCGTATATATCCAGTTAAAAATGGCTCCCTGATCGGCTTTATAGCCTGGCAATGCCCTGAACACTTTCATCATCCCATCATTAACTACTTCCAATGCGGCATGATCGTCCTGGAAAAATTTCTTACACAGGCAAAACATCGAGGGATAAAAATGCCGGTATAATTTCTCCTGACTAAGGCGATCGTGTTGTATGCAGTTTTGTATGATCTTCTGTATCTCTTCCAAAAGGCCCGTATTTATTCTAAAATGGTAGTAGTGATTTTGCCATTTGCCGTGTTTTCTGTGTAACTCATGGTCCCAGGGCCGGCATTTAGAAATGTAAGTGCACCGCGCGGAGATTGGTACACATAACGTTTACCATTGTTGCCATTGTTTGATACTGTCAAACTACCCTGGTACAATTGATTGTTGAAGGTAAGATCAATGGTATAAAAGCCATCCTGATAAGTATGGTTCGTAAATAATTTGCCCCAGGCTTTCGTGGCTTTGGATTGACAATTACCTGGTGACCAAACTTTATTAAAAGTAGCGCTAATGTTACCATTCGAGATATTTACATTTTCAGGAACAATATAGGAAATGAAACAATTGTACTTATTTAAGCTGAAAAAAGAAAAAGATAAACTTCCATCTGGCATAAATACCGGCTGCAGCTTTAGCTGGTCACCCTCCATATTTGTCACCTCATTTGCCGGCAGACTGGCGGGAAAAGTAAAGTGATCTCTTTTTACAGCTATGCTTTTCGAAAGGGTGATATGATAACCGGAATCCCTGGTAGGATAAACGCGGGCATAAACGGTATAATTGTCAAAAGCACCCCTGTCCAAATAGATCTTTGACCAATTATCGTTAACATCACCTACTATGCTTTCATTAGATGAATACCAGTTAAAGCTTGCACCTGCCGGCGCATTAATTACTTCAGCCGTTACCATTTCACCAGTTAAAGCTGCTCCTGTCTTATGAATCACCAACTCCATATCGCGGTTTGGTTTACTGCAGGAAAAAATTATGGAAACTGTACTTATATACAAAAATAATTTCATTGGTTTCATACAATAACGTTTACAGTATGAACGGTGCTAAAGAAAGCAGAGGTTGGGTAATTGACACATTTTCTGAAGAAATATCCTTTTATCGTTTACACAACAACCAACAAACGCAGTTGTCTTTGCATAATCTGGCTGCAGGTTTATACTTCCTGCAACTGGCCAATGGCCAAATTATGAAGATCATGCGGCAGGATTAAGCATACTATTAAAAAGGAACAAAAAAAAGTATGAATATTTTCATAAAACCGACTTTCTACAAACACCGCAGTATTTACACCAGGAAAATTTGATTAATATAGCGCATAACCCTAAACTGGTTGTATGAAAATAATTTTTAAAGTTATTTTTCTGTTTCATTTTACACTTGTATCCCTTCAAAGTTATTCGCAGGGTAAAATTGACAAGTCAAAAGAAGAGATAAAAAAAGGAAACAAAAATACAAATAGTCAAAGAGGTCAATCCACCCCATCAGTCCCGTCTTCAAAAGCTGACGATGAACAATCAATAGGTGATATTATTGCAGGGGGCATTGCGCAGGGGTTTTTATATCTAACCTATTTTTCAACAATAGGTGATTATAAAAGAGAATATCATTTACACAGTAACGTCACAAAGCATCCGTATTATAACAACTATTCAGGTAATTACGAAAGCACCGATTCCAACTTTCATTCAAAAATTCATTTTCGTTTCGATGTAGAAAATCAGTTTTTGTATGCTAATAAAAACCTGATAGGTAATCATTTCAAATTAAACATTCGCCCCTTTCAATATTTTTACCTGCAAGGGCAATACCATCAGTTTACAGAACACAATAAGAACGACACGTATTCTAACCTTTCTTTGTTTAACATTAACCTATGTTACGACAGGTTAAGATTTGAAAAATTCAATTTGGGTTGGAAATTAGGCATGTGTTACATGGCCAATAATGTAAACAGGGGTGGATTCTCATTTGGGTTAGATGCAGAAGCGTTTTTGATAAAGTTTGTTAGTTTATATGTTTCAAAGCAATGGGGTTCTATTAATCATGTACCTGTTAATGAATTTGAAGTAGCCGGAAAGTTTCATATGAAAAGATATAATGTACATCTTGGATATGAACATTTAAAAATAGGCAGCCCGCTATACGATTTTATTTCTTTAGGAGCAGGTGTTCATTTATAAAACATCATCATTATTGATATTAATCAAGATCAATAGTTTCTCCCAAATAGCAGCATTTCAAAATAGTGTTTTAAATTAGAGTATCCAGGTAAAGGCCGTCCCAGTTAAGCTGGTATGGCTTTTCGTGTTTAATTACTAATCATTAAACCTCATACATGGACTACACAGAAGTGTTAACAATTTGGGAACCTATTTTCAAAAAGATGGGTTACCGGGAAACTGCATTTAATAACTGGGTTTCTGCAACGGAGGAGCTGGTTATTGTATTATGTCTTAGAGTAGATGACAAAGCAAAAGTTTTCTTTCTTGAGATTGGCATCCTGTTTAAAAAGTGGCATAGTTATGAATTATGGGAAGCACCGGCTTTTGATGATTATGACGTGGGACAAGGATTGTATTTGCTTTTAAAAAAATCGGGGGAATGGGAATATTACCTTAACAACCTTTTTTCTTATGACTCGGATATTAACACCTATGCTGAAGTGACAAATAACAGTAAAGAATTAGCCAGGTTGTTTTTAACGAAGGTTATGCCGCTCATTGATCAATTAAACGATTATGCCTCGCAGGCAGAAGACTTCGACAATGAAACAACCTGGAAACCACTTGTACAACATTTCTACCCCAGCTATCAAGTTGACAAGCATTTTCTCGGGGCTTTGGTAAAGTATTACCGGAAATGGTAAGGGTGATTGCTGTCGTTTTTACCCCCTACAATAGTCGCAAACACACTGCAAGTGGCATGATATAGTTGCCGAGATTTGTATCATAATAAAACGAACGATATGAATAAGCGTATTATAACCAGTCTCGCGTTTGCACTTGTTGTGGTCTCGATAGCTATCGGAATAACATCCTGCCAACCCAATGCAAAGGATGGGCAAAATAGCTCAACAGAACAAAAAGATACGGTTGTGAGCCAGGGTATAAAACCGGCTGAAAGCGGCTATGCAGATGTGAATGGATTAAAAATGTACTATGAGGTATATGGCCAGGGTAAACCTATCGTATTGCTGCATGGCTCTTACATGAATATACCCTTGAACTGGTCGCACATTATACCCCTGTTGGCCAACAACCGGAAAGTAATAGTAACAGAAATGCAAGGCCATGGCCGCACAAGGGATATCACCCGCGAATTTAGCTACGAAAGTATGGCAGACGATGTATCAGGGCTACTTAAACACCTCAAAACAGATAGTGCCGACATCCTCGGCTATAGTATGGGCGGAGGCGTAGCCTTCCAGTTCGCAGTGCGCCATCCTGAGCAGGTACGCAGGCTCGTGGTGTTGTCAGGCACCTATAAGCATGACGGTTGGTGGCCCGATGTAGAGGCTATGTATCCTACTATCAATGCAGATATGTTTAAAGGCTCACCCATACAAAAACAATACGACAGCCTTGGAAACGATCCGGCCCATTTCCCGGAATTTGTGAAAAAAGTTATCAGTATAGACCTGAAGCCTTATGATTGGAGCAAGGAGGTAAAAAATATACAAGCCCCGATATTTATGGCCATTGGCGATGCCGACGGTGTACGGTATGAGCATGCACTGGAACTGTTTCGGGCCAAAGGAGGTGGAAAAATGGGAGATCTACACGGGCTGCCAAAATCCCGCCTGGCCATTATACCCGGTACTACGCATATAGGTATGATGCAGCGGACCGATTGGTTGATACCCATGATCACTGACTTCCTGGATTCGGACCTGAATGCGGCGCCGCCTACGTTTTAGGCAATGTAGATGGCTGAAAGTCCGGACTCATGAGCAAGATCAAGCGTTTTGGAAACTATAGCATTAATGTTAAGGCCGCTGAAAAGCGGCTTTTACTATTTATGAAATTTAATCTTTGAGTAAAAATGCAGGATCAGGTTGAAAAGTTAGGGGGTTAGGTTTACCATGACAACTTTTAATTAGTTGGCCAGATGGTAGTGCAGTACTAGCGGAATGGTAGCAAACTTGTAGCGACATGGCCTACATATTGTACGGTGATGCTCCAGGGCCCCTACAGGGATACATGTGCGCAAGGCAATACCCAGGCAATACTTAGGCCATTACCAGGCAATGCCCAGGCAATACCCCTACAGTTGTCTCGTCCTGGAATAGCTATACATGTGAAGAATAAATCCTGAAGCAACTATACATAGGCAGGTGGTAATCCTGAAGTTACTTTACAGGTTGAGTTTTCAAAAATAAGGATTGCTTTTATTAATCCGTAAAAAGGGGCGGGATTTGGCTTAAAGGAGGAGCCATCCCGCCCCTTTTTTCTGGTTATTGACTATCATTAACAGGCAGTAAGTCCTGCATTACATTTTCAGACTTCAGATTGCCATCAACCGTTTTTCTAGGATATTGCTTCCATCTTTTCTTTAAAGCGCCCTGTCTTAAATGTGCCTGCGCTGGAGTTAACATATCGCAACTACTATGAGGTCTATGCTCATTATAAGCGGTAATGCTATTTTTAATAAGCTCACAAGTGTGTTCAAAACCACCCGATGAACTGTAAAGATTAAACTCTGTTTTAAGAATTCCATTAATGCGTTCAGCCAGGGCATTTTCGTAAGGATCACCATTTTCTGTCATGCTGATAGCTATATGATGTTCTTTTAGTATTCGTACATAATCAGCAGAACAATATTGGGATCCTCGGTCGGAATGATGGATAAGCGCCCCTTTAGGGTAGAGTCGATTTGCGAGAGCCATTTGTAATGCATCGATGCACCCCTGTGCAGACAGGTCCATACGCAGGCAATAACCCATGATTTTTCTTGAATAAGCATCTGTGATAAGGCTCAGATATCCCCATTGATTAACCATGCGGATATAGGTAATGTCACTCACCCATAATTGTTCTGGTCGTTCACAACGAAGGTCAAGAGTAAGGTTACTGTATTTGCGCATCCAGTGACGGGAATCAGTGGTGATCACTTTTCTTTTACGACGCCGTATCAGTAGCTTATGGCGTTGTAGTAAATCAAAAAGATAATCCCTGCCAATTTGTATTCCATGTTCCTGCAATAGCGGTGCAATATTGAGATGCAGTTTACGGGTTCCCAAGTTTGGTACTAGTTTTCTTTGTTGATGTATATAATGCAGAATAATATCCTCTTGCAGACCTTGTTGACTTGCGCGCCATCTGTGGTCGTAAAAGGCGTGACGGGTTTTGCCAAACAGTTGACATAACTTTCCTATTCCTGCTTTAGGAAAATCCTGTTTTAATCGTTGGACTGTTTGGCGCCAGGCTTTTTTCTTATGTTGATTTTAAGCTGTTCTTCTGCC
>DASUVL010001031.1:0-13898 GCA_036379015.1 Niastella sp. | reverse complement strand
TGTGTATCATTGGCTATTTGATCGGGGGGTAAATGACAATGATAATCTATAATGGGCATCTGTTTGGCAAACTCATGATACAGCTTTTGTGCGGTTGGTGTCTGCAATAAAAAATGCTCGTCTACAAACTTTTTCATTTGGCCGATTTGTGTGGTTGGAGAGTCGTGAATGGTCAATGGTGAATTGGCTCACGCATTCATAACTCGCATGCTATTTTTAAATGACAATACTTATATCTTAGAACCAAAGTGTGCCACGTTTTAAAAACGTGGCACACTTGCTTTTAACTTATAATGAAACCCCGCGCTTCCAGGGAATAAAATCATCCTGCCCATGACGTACGGCGCTGATCTGCAACTCACCGCTGGCCACTTTGATCACATAATCCAGAATGCGCTCGCCGGCCTGCTCAATGGTTTCATCGCCTTCGATGATGGTGCCGGTATTGATATCAATGATATCGCGCATTTTATTATATAAAGCGGTATTGCTCGACAATTTTACGACGGGTGCAATGGGGTTGCCGGTTGGTGTTCCCAAACCGGTTGTAAACAACACCACATTGGCGCCACTGGCTACTTCGGCGGTTGTTGACTCTACATCATTACCGGGTGTGCACAACAGGGTCAATCCGGATTTGGTTACTTTTTCGGGATAATCCAACACATCTGCAACCGGAGAAGTACCACCTTTCTTGGCAGCACCGGCCGATTTAATGGCATCGGTGATTAAACCGTCTTTGATATTTCCGGGTGAGGGGTTCATATCAAAACCACTGCCTACGGCTACGGCTCTTGCATTATAGGTTTTCATCAGGTGTGAGAACCGTTTGGCGGTATCAACCTGCACACAACGATCGCTCAATTCTTGCTCCACTCCACACAACTCAGGAAATTCTGAAAGAATAACCGAACCGCCCAGGCCTACCAGCAGATCGGACGTATAACCGATGGCCGGATTGGCTGAAATTCCGGAGAAACCATCGCTGCCACCGCACTCCAACCCGATGCACAACTTGCTCAGGGGAGCCGGTTCGCGCTTGCTTTGATTGGCAATGATCAAACCGGCGAAAGTATGTTTAATGGCTGCAGCCAGCAGATCAGATTCCATACCGATCTTCTGTTGCTCCAGTATATATAATGGTTTGCTGAAACTGGCATCCCGCTTTTTGATCTCTTCTTCCAGGATAGACACCTGCGCATTCTGGCAACCCAGGCTCAACACAGTTGCACCGGCACAATTGGGGTGGGTAATATAACCGGCCAGCAGTCCGCACAATGCCTGCGCATCCTGCCGCGTACCACCACAACCGCCTTCGTGGTTGAGGAACTTAATGCCATCTACATTAGGGAATAAACGTTTTGCTTCTTCTTCTCCGGCTTCTGCACGCAGGTCAGCTTTTAAGATATCTTCAACGCTTTTGCCAGTCTGGTATAATTCTATCAGTTGCTGTGCCTGGTAGCGATATTTTCTATTACGGCCGTAACCCAGGTCACGCACCAATGATTCCTGTAATACATCGAGGTTGCGGTTTTCGCAAAACACCATAGGTATAACCAGCCAGTAATTAGCGGTTCCTACCTCACCATTGGGGCGATGATAGCCCATAAAGGTGCGGCCGGCAAACTTCGACACATCAGGTTTTTTCCATTCCGTGTTGCGTTGGTCGCTGATCTCGAAATCGTTCGCTGCGTGTTTTACATTGGCTGTTGATATAAGACCGCCTTTTTTAATGGGGAACTGGGCCTTACCAACCAATACGCCATACATGATAATAGAGTCGCCTGCCTGCAGATCAGTAGCCACGAATTTGTGCTTGGCAGTAATATCTTCCTGCAGCGTAAATTCCTGACCATTGAGCGATACTGTTTCGTTTTTAGATAAGTTGGTCAGTGCTACGACAACATTATCATCTTCATGAACTTTTAAGACCTTCTTCTTCATTACGCCAATACTTTTTTGGTCTGTTGTATTTGAATTGTTTTAGTTACACCGGCTTTCAGTAATGAGGCCATATTGTCTTTAACTGCCTGGGCAAAACCAGGGATGGCGCTCAGATCGGCTCCCCACAGGGAGGCGTCGGCCAACACTTCATCGGCCAGTTGAGCCGGTGTTAATTTGCTCCATTTTTCAAAGAAATAGGCTGCAAAATCGTCCTGGATCACATATTCTTTTCCTTGCCATTCGCCGTAAAATTTGTCCTGTTTCTTGTTTACGGGCTTCAAAAATAACAGATAAGCAGCAAATCCCAGAGCAATATTCTCCGGAACTGTCTTTATACGTTCTGCATATTTCAGGATCACGGGCACATTACGCATTTTCATCTTTGATGTATACTGCATGGTAATGTTGATCCAGTGATGTTCTATATTCGGGTTGGCGAAGCGGTCTAACACTTTATGACCAAACGTTTCAGATACGCCGTGCTCTACATTGTAAGGAATGCCGGTTGCTATTTCATTTAACATCAAACGGGAGATAAATGTTTGCATAGCGGCATCGTCCATAGCCTGCTTCACGGTACCAAAACCGGCCAAATAAGCCAGTCCGCACGATAAAGTATGGGTACCATTTAACATGCGTAGTTTCAATTCTCTGAACAGGTTAATATCGGGTGCTATTACCACGCCTTCATCTACCGACGCAAAGGTAAGCACCGATTTAATGTGCTCGCCGCCTTCGATAGCCCACAGACGATATACTTCTGACATGGTAAGCAAATCATCTTTATAACCAAATTGCTTCTCCAGGTTTTCGCGGATGCTGTTATCGGGTTTACCGGGCACAATACGGTCAACCAGTGAACTGCAGAAATAGTTACAGTTCTCCAGCCATTGAATAAAGGTATCGTCGAGGCCGTTCAGGTGAGCCAGTTCCAGTACGATCGATTCCAGTTTTTTACCATTATCAAGGATGAGCTCGGTAGGCACAATGACCATACCGCTTTGACGGCTGCCGTCAAATGCTTTATATCTTTCTAATAAAAACGCAAGTAGTTTACCGGGGAAAGATACCGGCGGCAGGCGATGAATATCATCCTGTACCAGTTGAATACCTACCTCGGTGGTGTTGGAAATAATGATCTGCATATTGGGATTATGCGCACATTGCAGGATCTCGCTCCACTCGTCTTTTGCACTTAGCACGCGGCTTATAGAGGAATTGACGATGTTTTCTTCTACTGTTTTACCACCATCCAAACCACGAACGCATAACGTATATAATCCGTCCTGTTTATCAAATGCCGAAGAATCGCTGTCGGTTGATTTAACTACTACCACCCGGCCATTGAAAACGCCCTGGCGGTTAGCTTTGTCAATGAAATAATCGGGTAACCCGCGTAATAATACGCCTGTGCCAAATTGCAATACTTTTTCAGGAAGATCAAAAACAGATTCTGCAGGCGTTACTACATCCTGCGCACTGATATTTTTCAGGTTATACCTCGAAAGGATCATACACTACGCGTTTAAGTTTTTAATAATCTCTATAAAATAACCGGTTATTCTTTTTATTGAACCAGTCAACAATTCAACTATGCAATATCAAATGTATTCATCTAATGCCTGTCCTGCACCTACCTTGTTCCCTGTCCTGTAATAGCATCCATTAACGTGATAGCCAGCGGCTAATGTATTATTTCTTAGGGGTCTGCTGCAACAGCCATTTGGCCAGCTCGTAAGCTGCTTTGGCATTTTCATACTCAGCCGGTATTTTACGGCCGTCGGTGTATTCATTGTACAGCCAGGGATCGCCTACCGCAAACACAGTTCCTTTGCCATATTTGGCTATGGCCATCACGATATCATATTTGGCCATTATATTAATCGGTTGTGTTTCCACTTGTACCAATGGTTTGGCGGGGGCCTTTGTTTCGATGATACTGATCTCCTTCAGGTACGTTTTTTTGGTTTGTTTAAACACTTCATTTCCGGCCGGAATGCGAACAGCGCCGGTTTCGTATTCATTCCCCTGCACAAAGTTGCGGCCCCGGGTGGTGAACGTAATACCAAAGGCGTTGGCGAGCTTATTAAAATGCGCCAGGTCGCAATTGACACTATCGTTTGCCATTAATACCAGCACGCCGCCTTTTTGAACCCAGGCGCTGATGGCTTTTACATGGCTGTCTTCAATATAATTAGGGTTCTTGTTATCTTTTAATCCATCTGGGTCAACAACGATATATACATCTGTCTTGGCCAGGTTAGCGGCTGTGGGCGCGGCTTCAAGGGTATTGAGTTTTGCACCATAGCTGCTGAATACATCGCCCAGAAAGCTGAACCCGTTATAGCTCATTTCGTTCCAGGTATAATGGGTAGGATACTGAAAACCGTTCAGGGTCTTTTTCTCTTCATGATTGAAATAGTAATCTACTGTTACTGTTTTGCCTTTGCCGGGCATAGCAGCAGGCAGGTTCTCCATTTCGGCGCCGGCCAGCAGGTAAGCGCCTATTCCTTTCCAGTCGTTCACGATCACCGGTTCGCTCATGTAATAGGCAAAGCTGCCATCGCGATAGGGATTGCCGCCCAAACCGGAAACTTTTACGGTGCCTTTTAACTGTACCTGCCCTTCTGCATTTTTATCAACAAAAGTTTTCAGGATACCATCGTATCCTTTTTGGGCATTTTGCCAATAGGTAGCGGGCAGGTATCCTTTACGAATGCCCTTGGCTATTGTATATACCAGCATGGCAGAAGCCGATGCTTCGAGGTAATTTTTTGGGGTGGTGGGCATATCAACCACATCGTACCATAAGCCTGTTTTGGGGTCCTGTACTTTTGTAATGGCTTTGGTGAAGCGGTTCAGGATATTGATGATGGTATCGCGGCCGGGGTGATTGGCCGGGAAATAATCCAGCACATCTACCATAGCCATGCCGTACCAACCTAATGCACGCGCCCAGAAATGTGGTGATGTACCGGTTTGTTTATTGGCCCATTTTTGTTCTTTCGATTCGTCCCAGCCATGATATAACAACCCGGTTTTAGGATCGCGGGTATGGCGTTCTATGGCAGCAAACTGGCGGGTAATGTCATTGAAGGCGGTATCTTCTCCAAAGAGCATGGCATATTCAGCATAGAACGGCTGGCCCATATACAAGCCATCGAGCCATACCTGCCAGGGATATACTTTTTTATGCCAGAAGCTTCCTTCCTTCGTGCGTGGATGATTAGTTAGCTGACTGCGCAACAGGTCTGCTGCTTTTTTATACTTGACTTTTTCGGTTACCCGGTATAACAGCAGCACCAGCTTACCATTATTTACGTGGTCAATATTGTATTCGTCGGGTTCATATCCCCTTATGGTGCCATCTTCATTAACCCAGGCGTCAATGCTTTTCTGAATGTATTTGAAATAGGAGGCATCGCCGGTAGCTTTCCACAAGGCTTCCATTCCTTTTAATACAACTCCCATATCGTAGCTCCATTTGCCGGGCTTTTTAGCTATGGAATCGTTCCACCAGCTCATAACCGAGGCCGCCATTCCCTGCGACCAGTTCTCTTTGCCTGCTGTCACTTTCTGAGAAACTGAAGTTCCCTGTTGGGCGTAACTGTTAACAGCGAATACAGTAGTGATGGCAATCAATACGTGTGAAAACCTCATGTTGGTATTTTTATTATTGTCCCGACAAGTCGGAACAAGTTTCGGGTTACAAGTTGCAAGTTTCGGGTTGCGGGTTGCATGTTTTAGTGGCCTATAACATGTAAAATGTAACAATCTTTACTTGATCGTTACATTTTGTTCCGATGCACCAAACTCATATTGTATCTTTTCTTTAGCCTTCGAAGCGTCGGTATTCCGGATGTCTATGCTTTTTGTTCTTTCACCAGCCACTCTGAATAATAATTCCGCATCTTTTTTATAATTCAGTTTCTCAAAGATGAGACGATCGCTGTTGATGATATCAACTACCGGATTGGTGTGTTGGCTCAGGATCGTAATATTTTTAAATGTAATACCTGATGCTTCCTGGCAATCGATGCCCTTTTCAGCCTGTAATACCATATTCTCTAAATGAATATCCTTTACATGCATTTCAGGGATACCGCGGATGAAGATGCCTTTGGCAGCGCCGTTGCAAACCACATTCTTAATATTAAAGTTCCTGAACTGTGGCGTGGCTTCGGTTACCGGCAGTGTTTCTACTTTTGGCAATTCGCGTTTTTCACCGGCCAGGGCAACCGGGTCTACAGACATATAATACATATCAAACAAAATAGCCTCACCGGGGATATCCATCATCTGGATATTATCTATAAAAATATTCTCTACAATTCCTCCACGGCCGCGGGTTGTTTTAAAACGCAGGCCAATATCGGTACCAATAAAAGTACAGTTGCTGATCCACATGTTGCGGGCGCCGCCACTCATTTCGCTACCAATTACAAAACCGCCGTGCGCATGATATACCTGGCAATCGCGGATAATTACATTCTCGGTAGGCATGCCTCTTTTTCTTCCGGCTTCATCGCGGCCGCTTTTCATACACAAGCCATCATCACCTACATCAAATTTTGAGTTTTCGATCAGTACATTTTTGCAGCTTTCTACATCAATGCCATCTCCGTTCTGAGCAAACCAGGGATTCAATACGGTAACATTCCGTACGGTCAAATGCTCAGTCATGAGGGGATGCAAACACCAGGCGGCAGAGTTTTGAAAGGTTACGCCTTCCAGCAATACTTTTTTGCATTTGGTGAACACCAGTAAATTAGGCCGCAGAAAATCTTTAATGCTTTTATAGAATTCAGGTGATCTATCGCCCGTGATCTCACCGGGGTTCTTCATTTTAGAAGCCTTGACCCATTGTTCTGAGGGATACCATGATTTGCCATCTTCACTAACCACTCCGCCAGATGCTACCCATTTTTTCCATTGGGTTTCGGTAAGCTTGTCTTTTCTTACCTGGCGCCAGGCTTCCCCACCACCGTCAATAATACCATGGCCGGTAACAGCAATATTGGTGGCATTTGTGGCCCAAACGGGCGACTGGTTACGCATTTGCGGTAAACCTTCCCAGTTGCCTTCTATCAATTTATATTGATCAAAATCTTTTGTGAATTGTAACAAGGCGCCTTTTTTCAGGTGCAGGTTTACATTGCTTTTTATTTCAACGGGGCCAGTAAGCCACAATCCGGCTGGAATAACGACAACCCCACCCCCTTTTTTATTGCACGCATCAATGGCGGCATTAATGGCCTGCGTGTTCAACGTTTGACCATCAGCCACGGCTCCAAACTTAACAATATTAATAGTATCCTTTCTGAAACTGACCTGTTGTATAACCGGCAATTTGGCCTGGGCCCAGCTGCCTGTAGAGCATGCCATTAATCCTAATACTGTTGCTGCTTTAAACCAATTGTTCATTACACGTTATTTACTTCTATAAATTTTAAAATGCAAAGGTATTGCGCCCCGCGGAATCAACCCGGTGATTTTAACGAATTGTGCGTACGCCTGCAGTAGTTTTGGAAAAAGGTAAAAATATGCAATAAACGCGTAGCAAGGCAATCGTATAATATTAAGGAACAGGTTACAAGCCATAGGGTGCAGGGAATGGCCCTGAATCCTATAACATGCAACCTGTGACCGATTAATACCTGTTTTTCAGGGCAAGAGTACACAGATATTTAAACCCACCGAAACGAATAGGGAATTTTATTTACGCAAACGTTACCGGCAACGATAACATACCAGGCTGGAAATAAAATGCTGGCAATCAACGTAAAATTACCCAGAACCATACCCCTTTACGCGACTGCCAGCAAGAAAGTGAAAGAAACCTCTGTGTTAAAACCTAAACTGTAACTCCTGTACTATTATTGATATCCTTCATTTTGAGTAAACTCGCCTTTATTGGTAACGGCATCTATTTGAGATTGTGGTATTGGCCGCACTATCTGAAAATCATTTATATATTGGGCCGCATCGGGGTTCATTTTTTGGGTCTTGATGCGATCGATCAGTTTATTGGTACGCTTGAGATCGAACCAGCGTAATTGCTCACCAGCCAGTTCGCGGGCCCGTTCATCGAGTATAAAGTCGAGGGTTACCTGCGCATCTGTCACCTGCATGGCAGCTTCCCGGCCCGGAATGGCTGCGCGGGTGCGAACGGCATTCAGGTATGTAGCGGCAGCACCTTTATTCCCTCTATTCATTTCTGCTTCGGCAGCGATCAGGTACATTTCGGCCAATCTGATCACAAACACATCGCGTGCGCTTTGTGCTTCATTGGCAGACGTACGGGTTGGATCTATGAACTTCTTCAGCGACACATAGAACTTCCTTTGGCTGGGTGTGCCGTCGGCCTTATACACCCGGGAGATATCATAGGTAGTATACTTTTTCGCATTCATAACAGACGCCGACAGGGTATTCTTGGGAGTATAGCATACCGTATCACCCACAGCGTAATCAGCGCTGTCTTTTGTGAATGTGTTCCCTACTGCGCGGCCTTTTTTGTTGCAATACCAAACAGTCTGGAAACTCGACTGATAACGCGAATCGTCATTTTCATTGAACATGTCAAGAAAAGCTTTGGTGGGCATATACCGGTTGAATGGCCTGCCATTGGGCACATCACGAACGAGAATACTTCCATTCACCTGGTCATACACCTGCAGGAATAACATATGGCCACTGTTACTGCCCCGGCTGTGGCCGGTGGGATAGGCTGAAGTGGCGAGGTCGTTATTGCTCAGGTTGGCTGAATAGTCAATGGCCCAGATCACTTCCTTGTTCTTCAGATTGCCCATGCTCCACAGATCGGCATATTTGGGTACCAGCGAATAAACGGGATTTTTAATTACATCAGTGGCCATGGCGAGCGCCTGATCATTCATGCCGCGGGTTAAATACATGCGGGCCAGAAAAGCCTTGGCCGCCGGTATAGTAACACGGCCGTAATCAGCGGGTAAGGCTAAGGTTGAACGGTTGTAATCAGCTGTAGTCGTCGGCAAATTCTTTACGGCGAATTCCAGGTCGGCAAAGATCTGTTTATAGAATGTTTCTACCGGTGTTCTGTTGGAGGTAGACTCAGTCCCTACTGCCGGTTCGGTAGTAAAATGAACACCGCCCCAGGTTTCAACAATATGCCAGTAATAGAATGCACGCAAAAAGCGCAACTCCGCTTCGCGGGTTGTTTTTTGCGCTGCGGTATAATCGGGTATATCCGCGATTTTCGCAATGCCGTTGTTACAAAGAAAAATAGCTGCATATAAATTGTCCCACTCCAGATTCAGGGCTGTCGTATTACTTCCCTGCAGGTTATCGTACCGCGATAATTGAGGGAAGATGTCCCCGGTTCCGTTGGTCCAGATGTCGGTACCCATTTCCGACAAACTGTATCCCTCTTCTTTTCCATACCAGAAACGGGTGTATGTATATGCTGCATTTACCAGCGTTTCAAAACCTTTGGCATTTGAATAAGTAACCTCCGGCGTTAAACCGCTGGGGTTATATTCGGAGAGCTTTTTCTCACATGAGGTAAAAACCATTGAGCCCGCCAGTACCAGGAGCAATATTTTATTTATACTGTTGTGCATATTGCAGTAATTAATTCGATAGTTAATAAGATTTAGAACTCAATATTTATTCCCGTAACGATCAGTTTGGTCAATGGCCGGTCAAAGGACCCTTCCCCTTCCGGATCATAATCTTTCTCTTTCGCAAACGTGAAATAGTTTTTGGCGCTTACATACCACCGTAAACTGCTCACATGGAATTTTTGGGAAAGTGTTTTGGGAAGCGTATAGCCCAGGGTGATGTTCCTGATCTTTACAAAAGAGCCATCTTTATAACCAAGCGTGGTAGCAAAAGGCATGGATGCTCTTGAAATATTGATGTTCGGGCGCGGATAATCGTTGGTTGGATTTTCCGGTGTCCAGTAATCTACATTGGCGCCATTTTCGATAGCGTTGGGCTCAAACTTGTTGGCATAGTCCGATACAAATGTTTGTCCTACCCGGGCAAACACATATACGTTCAGATCGAAATTCTTATAGCTCACATCATTGCTGAAGCCGAAGGTATAATTTGGCACTGCTGAACCTACTACTGTTCTGTCATAGGTAGCATCGAGTTTGCCATCGGGCTCGCCTTTAGCGCCGTTCAGGTCGGCTACGCGGATGTCGCCGGCTTTATAACCAAAACCTCTTGCCATGGCAGTATCGGCTGTTTGCCAGATACCTTCTTTTTTAAAATCATAGAACGAGCGCACAGGGGAACCTATGAACAGGCCGCTGGCTATATCATTTTTTCCATTGATCAGGTCAGTGATCCGTTCTTTATTACGAGTGTAGGTAACTGTACTCGTCCAGGTTATTTGCTGGTTCTGCACATTCACTGTGCGCAATGATACTTCTATACCATTGTTGCGGGTTTTGCCCACATTCTCTATCACCTTGGTATGGCCTGAAGTACCAGGCAGCGGACGAAGCAGCAACAGATCGCGTGTTCTTGAATCATAATAATCCACACTGGCACTGATACGGTTTTTTAATAAGCCGAAGTCTAACCCGATATTCTGTGTACCGGTGAGCTCCCATTTTAGGTCCCGGTTGCCGTTTTGCGGGTCAAAGCCATAAGCCTGTACAGCTATATCGTTCCATGAAAACGGAATAAGTATTATACCGGTATTGGTAGAGTACGGCTTAACGGCTGCATTACCAGCAACGCCATAGCTCACGCGTACTTTCATATCACTGAATAAATGCTGGGAGGCCATAAAATCTTCATCGATCACCCGCCAGGCCACAGCAGCCGAAGGGAAGAACGACCAGCGGTTTTCTTTGTTCAACACGGAAGAACCATCGGCCCGGCCGGTTAATGTTAACAGGTATTTTCCTTTGTACCCGTAGTTTACTCTTACTGCGCCTGATAACAGGTTATTGCCAATGTAGTTGCTCCAGATACCCAGGTTGAGCGGGTTGCCCAATAACGCATTCCACGACTGGCCGGGGATCAGCTGTCCTGTTCCCTGTGCATACGAACTATCCTGTTTGCTGGAAATGTAACTGGTAACGGCGGTAACATCTATGCTGTGATCGCTGAACTTCTTATTCCAGGTGACGATGTTTTCCCAGATGAGATCGGTTTGCGTGGCATTGGTAACTTTTGCCAGCGAACCGGTTGAGGTAACGCGGGTAATGGTATTTTCACCCAGGAACAAACCGTTGCGGGAATTGCTGTTGGTGATACCCAGGTTACTCCGCAACGTCAGGTTGTTGAAGGGTTTCCACTCTGCATAGGCAGAGGATAATATACGGGTGGTATTGGTTTCATTGATATAAGCACCCGGCAATTCTTCCAACAAGGGGTTTACCTGGTTGGCATTGCCGGGAAACTTAATCAGAGAACCGTCCAAATTATAAGGTGTGTAATAAGGTATTACTTTATTAGCTACGTTAAGTATGTTATCCGTACGCCTGTTTTCATCATAATAAGTTAACTGGCTTTGCAATCCCACTTTAAAAGTACCGACGATGTTTTGATCGATGTTCAGGCGTAATGTATAACGACCAGAAAAGTCATTATTCAGAATGCCTTTCTCTTTAAAATAATCGAACGAGAAGAAAACTTTTGTTTTTTCACTGCCGGCAGCCACGTTCACGCCATAATCCTGTTGTGAACCTTTGTTTAATAACAGGCCGGGCCAGTAGGTGGAAACACCACTTGTCGCTGCTGCCAGGTCGGCCTTGAAAACACTGGCATCATCTGCCGGAGAATTCCATGCACCGGCCGTACGACTTGCCTGGCGTTTTAATTCGGCATATTGCGGACCGTTCATGGGAACCGGATAACCGGATTCTTCATTCACTCCATAATATGCATTGGCGCCCACCCGTATTTTACCGCTGGCGCCCCTTTTAGTGGTAATGATAATGACGCCATTAGCGCCGCGTGAACCATATATGGCGGTGGAAGATGCATCTTTCAGCACCTCCATGGATTGTATGTCGTTTGGATTAATATCCTGGAAGTTGGGATATTGTATACCGTCAACAATAAACAGCGGTGTGTTTTGCGCCAGGATCGACCGGTTGCCCCTTACAGTGACATTCACATTGGAACCCGCGCCTCCGCTGGTACGGGTAATATCAACCCCGGCCACTTTACCCTGCACGCTTTCCATCACATTACCGGCCGGTACTTTTTTTACTTCGTCGCCTTTGAGCGAAACAACGGAGCCGGTAAGATCTCTCTTCTTTACCGTACCATAACCGATCACTACTATGTTCTCCAGGCTTGAAGCGGCAGATACGAGCGATAAATTGAACTGTGTTTTGTCGCCCACTTTTATTTCCTGAGATTCATAGCCTACGTATGAAAACACGATTACATCGTTATCATCGGCTGTAATAGTAAATACACCCTGTTCATTAGTGGTGGTAGCTTTTGAAGTGCCTTTTATGGTTACCGTAACGCCTGAGAGCGGCGCTCCGTTTGGGTCGGTAATTTTACCGGTCACTTTTTTTTCTGCCGCTTTAGGGCCTGCAGCTTCATTGATCACAATGAGGCCATTGGCCATAAACCGGTAGGTAAGTACTGTTTGAGAGAACAAATTGTCAAGTGCCTGGCGGATATCGACATTTTCCAGGTTAATGGTAACCTTTTGCCGGATGCCCTGCAACTGGTTGTTGTACAGGAAACGATAGTTGGTTTGTTTTTCAATATTGATCAAAATGCCGGCTATTTCGGCATTTTTGTACCGGAGGCTTAGCTTATCCTGGCCAAAGCCCCGGGCTGAAACCTGCAGCACACCAACAAGCAGTAAAAAAGTAGTTATTTTCATAACAAGCAGCGCATTGGAAAGCAACGGGTTTTTTATACCCGTTCTAAAACTTTTCATACATTAGTATAATTATGGGTTAAGAAATCACTTCCCCTTCCCGCCTACCAAGCGGGACTGTGAGAATACAACACCTAAAAATTTAACCTGTAATGCGCGGAGAATGCTACCAACATTCTCCGCTTTTTTTTAATTATGTAGGATGCATATTTATTTAGTCGATTTTATAAACACTTCGTTATTGGTTATAGACATATTGAATGAAACAGCCGCTTTTAATGCCACAAAAGCCTGTTCAACAGTTTCGTTTTGCAGCGAACCGTTGAATACCAATTGCCGGGCGGCGTCATCTTCAAAGTAGATCTTGATATTATACCATCTTTCCAGTTTCAACGCCAGTTGCTCAAAATTGTCGCCACGGAATTCAAGCCGGTTATATACCCAGGCTGTTTCAATATGCTCGTTCTCTTTTATCGTGCTGTCGATATGTACTATTCGTTGAAGCGCCGGCTGATTTTGGGTGGTCGTTGCCGGTACGCTGGTAGCACCCGCATCGGGACTGCTGACAGGTAAAACAATTTTTTCGTTGGGATGCAGGTAAACCGGCGCCCCTTTGGAATCGCCCTTGCGGGTGATTTGTACCAATCCCCTGAGGAGCGTGGTTTCAATTGTTTTTTCTTCGGGGTACGATTTAACATTAAAGGCTGTACCCAGCACTTTAATATCAATGGTACCGGCATGAACAATGAAAGGCTTTTTTTGATGCGACGTGGCCGAGGTTACAGATACCACATCAAAATAGGCTTCTCCTTCCAGGGTTATTTCGCGCACCGGGCCATTGAAATTGGCATATACAATACGCGAGCCGGCGTTCAACCATACGGTTGAGCCGTCGGGTAAGATGGTCCTTGTTTTACTTCCTTTAGGCGCTACCACTTCATTGGCGGTGAGGTCATGCTGTTTACTTTTCCATTCTACCAATAACCAGGCGCTGAAGGAAAGGGCAGTTACTATTGCAGCACCCCAGTATAGTTTACGCCATTTATTAATGCGTACAACCGGACTGGCAGCTTGTTTATCGCCAGAATCTGCCGCGGCCAATTGTAAA
>DASUVL010001030.1:0-6118 GCA_036379015.1 Niastella sp. | reverse complement strand
CAAAGACCTATTGTATTTGCTTTGGCCAATCCTGATCCTGAAATACCGTATGAAGATGCTGTTGATGCGCGCCCTGATGTAATAATGGCTACAGGCCGCAGTGATTATCCTAACCAGGTAAATAATGTACTGGGCTTTCCGTTCATCTTCCGTGGTGCTTTAGACGTTCGCGCCACGCAGATCAACGAAGCCATGAAACTGGCCGCTGTTAAAGCATTGGCCGAACTGGCCAAGAGTCCCGTACCCGATATTGTAAATATTGCCTACAACGAAAAAAGTATGTCGTTCGGGCCTTCTTATATTATTCCTAAACCGCTCGATCCCCGGTTATTGAGTACCGTTGCTCCGGCAGTGGCCAAAGCCGCTATCGAAAGTGGTGTAGCCCAAATAAAGATCACCAACTGGGACACCTACGCGATTGAGCTGAACAAACGCCTTGGCCTTGATAACCAGCTGATGCGTGTACTCGGCGCCAAAGCCCGCCGCAATCCCAAACGACTGGTGTTTGCCGAAGCGGATAATCAGAAGATCTTAAAATCAGCTCAAATTGCTTTTGAAGAAGGCATCGCTTACCCCATTTTGTTAGGTGATGAGAAAAAGATCAGGGAGATAGCCGCGGAAAATAATATGGATCTCGACGACATGCCCATCATTGACCCGCGTAATGATGAGTATGAAGAGAAACGTAAACAATACGGGGAAATCTTCTTCAAAAAACGGCAGCGTAAAGGGGTTAACCAGTACGAGGCAAGCAAGATAATGAAGGACCGCACCTATTTCGGTTGCATGATGGTGGAAACAGGTGATGCTGATGCGGTGATCTCCGGATTAACCCGCAATTATGCAGAAGCTATCCGTCCGGCCCTGCAGGTGATCGGTATGGAAGAAGGCGTGAAAAAGATTGCCGGTATGTACATGCTGCTGACCAAAAGAGGTCCGTTATTTTTGGCCGATACAACAGTGAACTTCAACCCAACGGCTGAAGAGCTGGCCGATATCACTTTGCTGGCCGCCAAGGAAGTGCGCAGTTTTAATCTTGTTCCGCGCATTGCCATGCTGAGCTATTCCAACTTCGGCAGCAGCGATTCGCCCGAAGCCCGGTTGGTAGCCCAGGCTAAAGACATCGTTAAGCAAAAAGATCCCACTATTATTATAGATGGTGAAATGCAGGCAACCATCGCCTTCAACCAGGAAATCCTGAGCGATAACTACCCCTTCAGTGAACTGGTGGGTCAGGAAGTGAATACCCTCATTTTCCCCAACCTGGCCGCGGGTAATATTGCCTACAACCTGATGCAAGCAATTGGTGGCGCCGATGCGGTAGGTCCCATTTTGCTGGGACTAAAAAAACCCGTGCATGTATTGCAGCTGGGTAGTTCAGTTCGCAGCATTTACAATATGGCACTGATAGCCGTTATTGACGCCCAGTTAAAATGCAAAAATGCAGCAGACGCGGCTAAAAAGCCAGCCTGGTGGAAGAAGAAATAACCCCCACCCCCTAAAGGGGGAGGATAAGTTACAGGTTTCAAGTTTCAGGGATTAGCGCCAATCATAGCTAATACTTCAACTTGAAACCTGTTCCTTTTAACCGGAAATGTGGTTTAGGTAACCGGCAACCGTTTTCTCTGTACCATACCCGCTACTTTGCTTTTTGACCGTTTAACCGTACTTTTACATTATTGCTTATATATCATGACTTTATTTACAGAGTTTGGCCGTTACCTGTTGATGATTAAAGGAATGTTTTCGAAACCTGAAAACTGGAAAATGTATTGGAAAGAGCTGATGCACCAATGCAATGAAATAGGGATCGGCTCATTGGGTATTGTAGTCATCATTTCCGTCTTCATGGGGGCTGTGTCTGCTTTACAAACAGCCTATCAGCTGGTTAGCCCCGTTATTCCCCTGTCGGCCATTGCCACCATTGTTAGAGATACGGTTATCCTTGAATTTGCCCCTACCCTGGTATGTATTGTGCTTGCAGGTGTGGTAGGTAGTAAAATAGCCAGTGAGCTGGGCAACATGCGGGTAAGCGAACAAATTGACGCCCTCGAAATTATGGGTATCAATACCAAGACTTATCTCGTTTTACCCAAAATACTGGCCGCCCTTATCATGATCCCGTTGCTGGTGGTATTCTCAGCAGCATTAGGTATTTATGGGGGCAGACTGGCAGTAACCACGGCAGGTATAGTAGCGCCTAATTTGTACGACAAAGGCTTACTGGACAATTTTCAACAGTATAATGTATTTTTTGCGCTGGTAAAAGCCTATACATTCTCTTTCATAATATCCAGTATCCCTGCTTATTATGGTTATTATGTGCAGGGCGGAGCGCTTGAGATCGGCCGTTCAAGCACTAAGTCGGTGGTGGTGAGTTGCGTTACTATCCTATTTGCAGATTATGTACTGGCTGCCTTGCTGTTACAGTAAATAAAATTCAGAACTGATACAACATTAATAAGTTATAAGTGTTAATCTCCCCGGTAAACGGGTACGAATAGCAAGAGTCCGTAGCATGAATTCATAAACCATGATCGAAGTAAAAAACATAAAGAAAGGATTTGGCGAGAAAACCGTATTAAACGGTGTAAACGCCAGTATGACGGCTGGCAAATGCAACCTCATTATCGGCGCCAGCGGTAGCGGTAAAACGGTTTTAATGAAATGCATGGTGGGTTTGCTGTTACCCGATGAAGGTGAGGTCTGTTACGATAATAAAGATTTCAATAAACTGAACGACGAGGAAAGAAAAGATATCCGCCAGCAGATTGGGATGTTGTTCCAGGGATCTGCTTTATTCGATAGCTTAACGGTTGAAAAAAACATCATGTTCCCGCTGAACATGTTCACAAAAGATACCTATTCGCAAAAATTAAAACGGGTGAACGAAGCATTAGAGCGAGTGAACCTGAAAGACGTTAATAAAAAATTTCCTGCCGAACTGAGCGGCGGTATGAAAAAAAGGGTGGGTATAGCACGGGCCATTGTATTAAATCCTAAATATCTTTTTGTCGATGAGCCCAACTCGGGGCTCGATCCGCAAACCTCGCTGGTTATTGATAAACTGGTTAAAGAGATCACTACTGAATATAACATCACAACAATAGTGAATACGCACGATATGAATAGTGTAATGGAAATCGGCGATCATATCATTTTCATGCACCAGGGGAAAAAAGAATGGGAAGGCAGCAATAAAGAGATCATTTTTAATAAGAATGAACGCCTCAATGAATTCATTTTCGCCTCTGAGTTTTTGAAAGATGCCAAGGACATGCGTATGCTTGAACAAACTGGTAAGATCGATGAGAACCGGGATATGGATAAGTTAATGAAAGAATAATACCCCTGACTACAGCTGCAAGCTTCAAGCCGCAAGCAAATACCATTACAGACAGCAAATTACAGGGCTTTATTGCCGATTGCCGTTTCACGTCTCCCGTTTCACGTTTGCGGTTTACGGTCGATTCACGTCTCCCGTCTCCCATTTCACGTTCCGCAAACGTTGCCGGAACTTCTCATTAGCACATTAGCAAATCATCAAATTAGCAAATTGGCTTTTGCCCATTATCCCCTATTTTTGCACACCCGATAAATGTCGGCAACTTAAATTTCCGCTGATGAGTATTTTAGTAAACAAACAATCAAAGATCCTGGTGCAGGGCTTTACCGGTACAGAAGGTACCTTTCATGCTACGCAAATGATAGAATATGGTACTAATGTAGTGGGAGGCGTTACACCAAATAAAGGTGGCACATTGCATTTGGACAGGCCGGTATTTAATACCGTAGCGGAAGCAGTAAAGGAAACCGGGGCCAATGTGTCGATCATATTTGTACCACCGGCTTTTGCCGCAGATGCTATTATGGAGGCTGCCAATGCCGGCATTGAACTGGTAATATGCATAACTGAAGGTATTCCTGTGCAGGATATGGTGAAAGCCAAATTATACCTGCAGAGTACAAAAACCCGCCTTATAGGGCCCAATTGCCCGGGTGTAATTACCGCTGGTCAATGTAAAGTAGGTATCATGCCTGGCTTTGTATTCAAAGCTGGTAAAATTGGTATCGTTTCCAAATCAGGTACCCTCACCTATGAAGCCTCTGACCAGGTAGCTAAAGCCGGTTTAGGTGTTTCTACAGCTGTTGGTATCGGTGGCGACCCCATCATTGGTACTACTACCCGCGAAGCGATGGAACTGTTTATGAACGATCCTGAAACAGAAGGCATAGTAATGATCGGTGAAATTGGTGGTGGTATGGAAGCTGAAGCAGCCCGCTGGTATAAAGAAAATGGTACAAAACCCGTAGTTGGTTTTATTGCTGGTCAAACAGCTCCTCCCGGACGCAGAATGGGTCACGCTGGCGCCATCGTAGGCGGTGCAGAAGATACAGCTGAAGCTAAAATGAAGATCATGGAAGAATGTGGTATTCACGTGGTATCGAGCCCTGCTGATATCGGTGTAACCATGGCCAAGATCATTAAGAAGTAAGTAAACTAGTTAGTATACATAAAACCTTGCAGAATTTGCCAGGCTGAAACAGCGAAGCAATATCTGCAAGGTTTTTTTATTACGCGGAACGCCAAACGCAGAATGCAGAAGGCTTTGAGCCCGTCTGCCCCCGACTGGTAGGGAGCGGCGTTAAGCGTTCAGCATTAAGCGTTCAGCGTTTATTTATAGTTCCTGATATACTCCGCCAGTTCTTCCTTGCTTTTGCTGAAAGTAAAAGCATTGTAAATAACAAAGTAATTCTTGCGGTCGAGGGTTTTACCATACATATACTTGGCTATCTCTACCTTATTGTTTTCAAAGGAGAACAACGTAACCAACTGCCTCACCTGGGCCGTAGTGAAATAATTCTGGTCTATGATCGATTTGGCGATGGTCATACGCGAATCGTCAAAACTTTCCCGGCGTATTGTTTCAATGAATGCATTAAACGTGTCATCGGCTATTGGTTTGGGTACTGCGTTATCGTTTTTAGGCCAGTTATTGCGCGGATCACGATCATTACGGTCATTGGGTTCGTTTCTGTCGTTGCGGTCGTTCCTGCCATCATCATCATACCGGTTATCGGTTATCAATTGCTCATCGATCAATGCGCGGCCAAACCGGTTAATAATAAGATCAACATAATATTTTGGCTTTACATACACGTTCTTGCTGTAGATTATTGTTCGCTTGATGGAAATGGCTTTTCCTTTTTCAACATATACTTTCACCATGTGATAACCTGCCGTAAGATCACGAAGGAACAACGCATTGTTGCAATCGGGATATTTCCGGCCGTCTACTTCAATAATCACATCCTGCCGGCTTAAATTGGTAATACTCAACATGCCGTCATTATTACCGGCTCGCGCCGTAAAGGCGAATAGAATAAAAAGAATTTGGAAACACGTTTTTTTCATTGTGGATGTTTTGTGCGAGTTAAGGGCTTTGATGTACTTAGAACGGAATACCTGGCACTTACGTTGCATAACAATATGAGTCAATGACTTATATTTAATATTACTATATATAATACTATTCGTATGGGCTAACCCTCATGCATTAACGATGTAATGCGCTTTAACAATTCAGTGTATGTAATTAATTCGCATCTTGCATCGAAATAATGAAGTCTGAAGCCGACATTCGACTTCATATTGATAACTTGTATAAAATTAGGGCGAATGATATTTAAGAGAATTTTATCAGTACTATGTGCAACCTTATTTGTGTTTGTAACAAATGCGCAACAGAAGATGAAAACCTATGACAAGGAATGGAAACAAATTGATAGTCTTATTCAGAAAAGCGGTCTCACCGAATCGGCCCTTACTGCAGTGAATAATATTTATTCGCTTGCTAAAAAAGAAGGGAACGATGCCCAGGTAATAAAGGCTTTGTTATACCGGGCAGAATTACAGCAGATGAAACAGGAAGATGCTGTTAAAAAAAACATCCAACAGCTCGAAACTGAAATAGCTTCGGCCAAAGAACCGGTTCGTGCCGTTTTACAAAGCATAACTGCCCAAAAATACTGGAACTGGTTCCAGCAGCACCGCTGGCAGTTATACAACCGCACACAAACCGTAAATTTTAACAAAACAGATCTGGCCACCTGGAGC
>DASUVL010001029.1:0-6475 GCA_036379015.1 Niastella sp. | reverse complement strand
TGAAGTATAGTCAATTTTATGCAATGATCATGTTGAGTAAATAATTTTCCAGCTTTTCAGCGATCTTCTCCAGCTCAAAATTTTGCCGCGCATGTTCATTGGCATTTGCAGCCAGTGTATTGGCAAAAGGAATATTTTCCTTATACCATAACAAAGCCTGCATTAAACTTTGCACCGATCCGGTTTCAAAAAAATAACCTGTTTCCAAATGGGTGATCACTTCTTTATTAACCGGAATATCACTGGCCAGCACCGGTAAACCCGCAAACATCGCTTCCACAATTGCCCCGCTGAAGCCTTCACTATGCGAAGGAAAAACAAAACAATCATACTCATTAATAAGCTGAGGTATATCGTTCCGGCTTCCTAACAAAACCACGCTGCTTTGTAACCCTAACTCATTAATAAGAGCCGACAAAGTTTCCCTGGCAGGACCCTCACCGGCTATATGTAATACAGCATGCGGACATGCTGGTAAAAATTCATTGAAGGCCAGTATCAGATCGCGCTGACCTTTCACCGGTACCAGTCTGCCAACATTTAAAAACCGGAGTGGCTTTCCAGGTACTGTTTGCGGAACGTGAAACCGGAATTCTTTACTATCCCGGCCTCTGTTAATGACTTCAATTTTATTGAGATCAATACCCAATGCTCTGGCATTGGATTGTTTTACTACTTCTGAATTTGCAATAAATCCTTTACAAAACCGGGCTGTTGTTTTATTAGCCCACTTAAAAAAGGATACCGCCATTTTTGCTTTCACCGAAAGTGCGGTATTGTAATTGTCGGAGTAAAGTTCACTTACGAATGTGCCTAAAACCGGAATGTTATTGAAGCGCCCAACCAACCGGGCAACCAACTCAGAGCGGGTTAAATAAGCCACTATAATATCAGGCTGCTCTTTTTGAACGATCGCTTTTAGTTGCTTATATGCCTGAACAAATCCGTATTTCTTTTTCAATCCAACTGAATACACGGGAACCCCGTGATCTGTAAACCGTTTTTTTAACAAGTCACCGGCATATAAGTGACAAACTACCGGATGAATATTTTTGAAACGGATCACATTCGCGAACAGGCTTTGTTCGGCCCCTCCTGTTTGTAACGTATCAATAACAAACAATACTTTCTGCATACGATTTTTATGGCCATTGCTTTCTGTTACGGCAACTTTATTCATATCTGTACCGGTAATAACGTCACTATGCATTGGGCGAATTGGCTTTCTTTGTTCTAAATTTCAGGGTACCTGGCTCTAATGTTCTGCCTCCTCTTCCTATTATTCCATGCCAGATGCCCATTAATCTGAATTTTACGCGTTTAAACCGGTCTGGCGCTAAAAGGGCAGCTGTAACTAACAGCTTTGTTTGCAGCAGGCAATAGCCAAATAAATTTACAAACGAGAAATGTTTCTTTATAATAAATATGTGATTACGGGCTGAATAATAACCTCTCCACAATGTAGCCCGGGTAAACTGACCGCCACCACCCAGGTACAACCGGTTATCAGCACCATTTTTTAAAACACCAATTTTATAGCCATTGCGCTTCATGCGCACTGAATACTCGTGATCATCACACATCATAAAAAACTCTTCACAAATAGGTCCCAGCTTACTAACCACTTCTGCTTTTATGAGTGCGCCATCGATCATGGCATAATCTACCTCCTGCAATTTCACATCATCCTTTACCTGTATCTTTCTTCCCATTCTAATGTGAGCACCATGCAATCCAATCATTGAAAACTCACTTTGTTCAATATTTTCAATAAGATCTTTTAATGCGTTAGGCGCATAAAATGTATCATCATCCAATACCCAGAAATAATTGTACTTGTTATGTGTTAATCCCAATGTCATACCCGCCGCAATAGCGCCTGCTGAGCCCGTGTTATTATCCATAAAAATGCACTGGATATTGTCCCGGCCGTGAACTGATTGCAGAAATTCAATGGTACCATCAGTACTACAATTATCTACAATTAAGATCGTTGTTGGCTTTATGGCCTGGGCCAACACATGTTCCAAAGCTGTTTTTAAGGTTTCAAGCCTGTTATACGTAACTAATATGGCGCATACATTCGAATTCATAAAGTAGTCAAGATTATTAAGGGTCACTTAAATTTTTTACCGAACGGTCTAATGCGATAACTTAACTACGGATTATCTTTTATAGAATCTGTTTAATCCGTAATCACGCACGGCCTTACAAGTAGTTTTGGTCACCAGTCTTCCATAGCGGAACCCATATTTATAGCTTAACAGGCTTTTTGCAAATGAAACAAACAGGATAGAAAAGAATGCCAGGTAATAACGATTTTTAGTCATCACAAACAGGGAGTTCCGGATGCTGTAATAATCTCTCCATAATACGCTTTCATCTTTCTTTCTTACGGTTGATGTTTTTTTGAAATTCAACCGGTTCCATTTTTTGCGTAGATCAAGAAATAAACCCGTATGCACAATGATCTTATACCCCGCCCTTTTCTGCGATAAATCGTGATCAAGGTCTTCAAATCCAAAAAACAATTTTGCGTCGGGCACAATACCTTTTAATACACTTTCACCTTTAATAATTTTAATCATCCCCCCACCAATTGTATCCACTTCAAGGTATTCTCCTTTTTCCAGCTCTTCATTGGTAGTTCTTATTACTAAACCGGTACGCTTATTTAATTTATGACCTACCACCCCAACCTGGCCGCAGTTGCCTTTATATGTCTCTGCCAGTTGAAGCAACTTCTCCAAAGTATCTTCAGTATAAGGAGGATCGTTATCATCGGCCCACAATATCCATTCATATCCTTCCTTCGCAAGTGCTTCCAAGCCGACCTTGCCACCACCTGCAAAACCCGAATTATGACCAACCTTTATGTGTGCTACACCAGGATAAAGTTGTGACAACTTATTTTTGGTTTCATCGTTGTCATTATTATCAACAATAACCAGCTTATCAGGCGGTCTGGTCTGATCGAGGATCTTCTGTATAGTGTCCATCAAAATGTCGGGCCGCTGAAAAGTCACAATAAATGCAGCAAACTTTTTATTACTCATAAAGTGGAAACATTTAAGACATCGGCAGGGGTGCCGGCACTGGATGATTCGTTAAATAGTTTAATATTATTAAATATTGCTTCTACCTCTTATCAAATCTGCTTAATCCATAATCACGCACTGCCTTACAGGTATTTCGGGTTACCAGGGTCCCATATCGCAAGCCATGTTTATAGCTTAAGAAACTTTTTGCAAACGAAACCATCAGGATAGACAAAAACGCCAGATAATGACGATGCTTTTTCATAATGAACAGCGCATTACGAATGCTGTAATAATCTCTCCACAATACCCGCTCATCTTTTTTGCGCGCAACAGTATGTTGAACATCTAACCGGTCCCAGCGTTCGCGACAACCTAAAAACAGATCGCTGTGTACAAGTATATTGTATCCGGCTTTTTTTTGCGACAGATCAAAATCCAGATCTTCAAAGCCGAAGAACAGCTTGGCTTCCGGTAAAACGCCATTCAAGATACTTTTCGCGTTTACAATTTTACATTGCCCGCCGCCGATAGTATCCACTTCTATGTATGCGGTTTTACGCAACTCATCGGTTGAAGCCCGCTGTAACAAACCTGTTAGTTTATTAAAACGACTGCCAACCATACCAACCTGGCCGCAATTACCGCCATACGATTCAGCCAGCTTTATCAGTTTTTCAAATGTATCAGATGTAGGTGGCGGATCGTTGTCATCACCCCAGAAAATCCATTCATACCCTTCTTTAGCCAGTATTTCCAGGCCAACTTTGTCACCTCCTGCAGGACCAGCATTATAGCCCATTCTTAAATATGCCACTTCGGGATATAATTCATCCAATTTCTTCTTTGTTTCATCTGTTGTACCATTATCAACTATCAATATCTTTTCCGGAGGATAAGTTTGACTAAGTATCTTATGAATGGTATCCATTAAAATTTCTGCACGATTGAAGGTTACAATAAATGCAGCGAATTTTTTAGTGCTCATAACAATTAATTAAATGCATCTTTAGGAAAATAAGTTTTTAATACAGTCGGATTTATAGAAAAAGGATTTTAATACTGTTGGCTATTTCACCATGCCTGATCAGGTTTTTTGCATATCTTTTCTTTTCACGCCACATCGCTTTTTCGATCTCCCTTTTTTGTTCTTCGTTAAACAGGGAAGATTTTTTCATAAACTTCCTTGTTTCAATAGTGCCTTTATATTTATTGGCCATTGTTCTGCCTCCATACATACCGGCGGAGTGTTTTCGGTAGTTGCCACCAATAAAACCCAGCTCAGCCACCTTACCGTACCGCGATAAAACGGTGAATAGAAATATATCCCCGTAGGTGGTATGTACAAAATCTTCATGAGTGATAGGAATACAATTGCGAAAAACTACTGATAATGTGGCAATGTGCTTATAAAAAATACTTTTCCAGTCGTATTCAATAAGATCGTCGTTTATTGCTTCCTGCCTTAAGACTACATTATTTTCATCAACCGTCCTGACCTCATGAAAGCACAAAACAAAATCCTCATTCTGCTCTAAAAAATCAACCTGCTTTTGCAATTTGTAGGGGTCAGTCCAGCAATCATCGCCTTCACAAACAGCAATGTATTTACCAGTTAATTTAGGCCAGCAATATTCATACGCATTGCGTTGCGGACCTACATTTTTCTCATGGTATATGGGTTTAATTATTCCCGGATACCGTAACTCAAACTCCCGTACGATGCTTCGTGTATTATCGGTTGAGCAATCTTCCCCGATAATCACATCAAACGAAAAGTTGGTTTGTTGCATCATCACACCTTCCAGGCATTGACGTATATACCGTTCCTGGTTATAGGCGGGAATACAAACCGAAACACTAGGCACTGAACTCATATCCATACTATTGAATAAGATGCTTAAGGCAATAAATAATAGATGCAGGATCCAGTATATAAAGGACTTATTTGCTTCCACGCTTTAAATACACTTCCACTTCGTCCTTTATCTGTTCAAACATCTGCCGGGTAAAAACATGTTTTACAAAACCGTTTTCAAACTCTTGTACCGGCTTCCACTTCATTCTTTTGATACCAGCCATCCCCGGGTTGCTTTTATGCATTTCCATATATACCAGCTCCAATTGAAGCTCAATAAACATATATTTTAGCGCCAGCCAACCACCTTCATACGCCCGGTCTTTACCCCAATACTGTAATTCACCAATAAAAATGTGACCCTGGCTTTCGTTGTTGTGTATATCAGTAAAAAATACATTCCCAATATACTGATCGTTTTCGCACAGGCAAATGGCAAACCGCTTCTCGTTTTCCCTGTGCAGAACCGACGTTAGCCAGGCTGTTTCCATCTCCGGGGTAATATACCGGTCGGGCCGGGAACCCGTAAATCGCCATATTTTAGGATCATTACGCCACTTGTAAGAAACAAGTGCATCCTCCACCTGCAATGGCCTTATGTACACTTTGCCACTCATATAGTAAGTTGTATAACAGCTGCCATTCTTTGCATATCCATTTCACTGTACCGGTGATCAATTGGCAGTGGCAATAATCTTTCAGCAAGCCTTCGCTCTGTTTCATATCCGGCTTTGCTTTCATCCTTTACTTCCGCCCAGAATGTGGGAATATAAAAACCATTTTCATAAAGAACATTTCGGTCTATTTGATGTTCCGTTATCAGTGGATAAACCATCGGTACACTTTCTTCTCCGGTTATTATAGCAAGCTGGTTTTGGTTTTTGAATAAATGATGTAAGCAATCGAAGTTTGCCCGTCTGCTGGCTATTACTTCTGTATAATTAATATGTGATAACAAGTGCTGGCTTATAACAGACATTCCTTTTATTTCGGGACCACACAATTTCTCATTTTCTTTGAATGCATGATACCCTTCCTGTACATGTCCGTTAAATCTTTTTATTAAATGCTCCACCGTAAACCCCTCATTCCTGTCTTCAACCACCTTAATCTGTATATTATCGGGCGGATATAAATAAGCGCCATCCGGTACACCAAAGAACTTCCTGCAGGAATTAAAGAACCATGACCTGCCATTTCCCTTAGTAAAAAAAGCCTGTGTACAATCTGCAATGAACCGGTCGCCATACCTGGCCGAAAGCCTGTTTACCGTAGCGTTTTTTAATCCAAAATAGTTTATGTACAAAAAGCATTCGTCATTTGCCAATTCTGGTAAATTAACCGGCTCCAGTTTTTCATCTATAGCATACAACCTGAATGCAATGCCGGCTGCTTCAAATGATTGTAATAATGCATTACAGGTGTAAAAGGGAACATATACGAGTGTGGGTTTACATATCCGCATTATGTAATGTAATGCCGATCGCCCGCTTTTAAACGTATATGATACTTCGTGATATGAATGCCGGCCCTTACTTAACTCCAATTCAAAATAACCGCCCACTGGTTTCATACTAGT
>DASUVL010001028.1:0-2597 GCA_036379015.1 Niastella sp. | reverse complement strand
GGCAAATTGGATGCAAGCTATGGCGATGTATTGATCAATAATGGGAAAGGTGGGTTTATGGGGTTGTCATCACAACAAACTGGTTTAACAGTAGATGGCGAAGTGCGGGATATAACCCTGATTACCGGGATGGGGGTGAATTATATCTTATTTGCAAGGAATGACGATTACCCGGTTCTATACAATATAAAAAAGTAAAAAAGAGAGTAGCAATTTATGATCTTCTGCAAGCAATGGGCAGGCTTTTGTTTGATAATCCTATCCATACATATTTTTTCAGCGTGCGCAAAACGGGATCATCAGCCTCCGTTGTTTGTGGTATTGGAAAATGCCAGAACCGGTTTGCAATTCACCAATACCTTAACGCCTACCGATTCATTCAATATTTTTCATTACATGTATTTCTATAATGGCGCTGGTGTGGGTGCCGGTGATTTCAATAACGATGGGTTAATTGATCTGTTCTTTGCTTCTAACCAGGCACAGAACAAACTGTTTTTAAATACAGGTAAATTGAAATTTAAGGATGTAACAGAAGCGACCGGTCTGCCTCGCGATAATGGCTGGAGTACGGGCGTTTCCATCGTAGACATCAACAACGATGGACTACAGGATATTTATGTGTGCCGGGTAGGCAATTATGGTCCGCTGAAAAGCCATAACCAGTTTTTGATTTGTACAGGTATTGATAAGGACGGGGTGCCGCATTATACTGACAGGGCTAAAGAGTTGGGACTTGATTTTTCGGGGTTCAGTACACAGGCTGCATTCCTTGATTATGATCTGGATGGCGACCTGGATATGTACTTGTTAAATCATTCCGTACATGAAACCGGGAACTTTCAGCCACGCAGCAAATTTCTGGGTACCTATCATCCGTTATCGGGCGATCGTTTGTTTCGTAATGAAATTATTGCTGATTCCAATTTGCCGGCGGGTGCGCAACCCCGATTTACAGATGTAACGCACCAGTCTGGTATTAACAGTTCGGCCATTGGGTATGGCCTGGGCATAGCAATAAGTGATATAGATCTTGACGGCTATCCTGACATATACGTCGGAAACGATTTTCATGAAAATGATTACCTGTATATAAATCAGCACAACGGTACTTTTAAAGAAGACCTGAATAGCTGCATGAATCATACGAGCCAGTTTACCATGGGTGTTGATATAGCCGACGTGAATAATGATGGCTTTTCGGAGATCATAACAATGGACATGTTACCGGCCGATCCGTATATTTTAAAACGGTCGCTGGGAGAAGATGCTTATGATATTTTCAACCTGAAAATTAAAAGGGGTTATAACTACCAATACACCCGTAATAATTTGCAGTTAAACGAACGTAACGGCGCTTTCAGTGAAGTGGGCTTGTATAGTGGTGTGTATGCTACCGACTGGTCGTGGTCAGCCTTATGGATGGATTTTGATAATGACGGATTGAAGGACCTGTTTATTTCGAATGGGATACCCAAGCGCATGAACGATATCGATTACATAAATTATGTTTCAAACGAAGAAATTCAGAATAAGTTACGGGCCGATAAGATGAACGAGAAAGATATGGCCCTCACTGATAAATTTCCCCAAATAAAAATCCCAAATAAATTCTTTAAAAATACCGGTCATCTTTCGTTTACTGATTTGGAGCAACAGGTATCGGAAAATAGATCTACTTATTCAAATGGCGCCATTTATGCAGACCTCGACAATGATGGTGATCTGGATGTAGTAGTAAATAATATCAACGAACCGGCGCTGGTATATGAAAATAAAAGTAACGATAAACATGATAAAGCCTTTGTCGATATAAAACTAAAGGGTCCGGTAAATAATATAAATGGCGTAGGCTCAAAAGTGGTCCTGTTCGCAAAAGGACAACTATACCTCTATGAAAAGGAAGGCGTGCATGGATTTTTGTCGGGTATGGAAATGCCAATGCATATTGGCCTCGATAAAATAAAAGTGGATTCAGCGTTTTTAATATGGCCCGATAACACCTATGAAACTATCAAACTTTCTGCAAATAATGCGCAGCAAATGTTCACCTGGCGGGCAGGCCAACCTGCATTTGATTATCGTACAATAACAACTTATAAAAAGAATACAACGGTACCCATCGCGAACATAACAGACAGTGTACAATTGCAATATCTGCATACAGAGAATCATTTCCCCGAATTTGACCGGGAGCCGTTAATGCCGCATATGCTTTCAACCGAGGGGCCGGCCCTGGCGGTGGGTGATTTGAATAAGGATGGAATGGAGGATGTATTTATCGGCTCGGCAAAATGGCAAAAGAGCGCGGTTTTTTTACAAAAGCCAGGCGGAACATTTTACAGGACCAATCAGCCCGGTCTTGAAAATGACAGTACGTTTGAAGATGTGGATGCCTGTATAACAGATGTAAACAATGATGGCTTTGCAGACCTGGTTGTAGCCAGTGGCGGCAATGAATTTTATGGTAAAGATGAGCACCTGTTACCCCGTGTTTACCTGAATGATGGAAAAGGACAATTTACCAGGCTGCCGAATGCTTTTACAAATATATATGAGACTATATCGTGCATTGTGCCGAACGATTTTAATAAAGA
>DASUVL010001027.1:0-12556 GCA_036379015.1 Niastella sp. | reverse complement strand
GGCGCCGATGTGATAGAAGCAGATAGGGCTATTGAAGCGGCGGCGGCGGTGCCGGGGTTAGCGCCGGCTTCAAGTGATAAAAAGAAATTTTTTGGGAGGAAGTAGTTGTGTGTTATGTGATTGTTAAGTGGCTGGTGGTGTTAATTGATTAATACGTATTTGAAGGAAACAAGTTTGTAAGTTATTGAGTTAGTAAGTTTACAAGTTTAAATAATAAGAACGGATATAATAAGAAGCCACTCCGCTATGGAGGGCGAAGATGACAATTAGTTTTCTTCTCCCCTTTAGGGGCTGGGGGTAAAACAAAAAAATATGGATCGTCGCAAATTTATAACCCTTACTTCGCTCACAACAGCACAGCTGGCTGCGGTGCGGAGTGGACTTACCCAATGGATAAGCGAAAAGGAAACCTTCTTTGCTGTAACGCCCACCTTCTCCATACTGAAAGAAAAGTTCCTTGCACCCGGACAACCATTTCAACCGGGTTGTTACTGGTGGTGGTTCAATGGTCTGGTCGATAAGCAGGGCATTACGCGCGACCTGGAGGAATACAGGGCCAAAGGCATGGGTGAAGTGCTGATGATCAACTCCGCCGATGGTTTAGGCGGCGCCAAAGTGCCGCAAGGTGCATTGTTCCTGTCTGCCGAATGGCGCGAACTGTATCGCCATGCTTTGAAAGAAGCGAACAGATTGGGTATAAAAATGGGCGTGAATATGAGTTCCGGCTGGTGTATGGGTGGCCCATGGATACCGCCACAACACGCCTGCCGCTGGTTCCTGCAATCAAAGCTTACGGTTACCGGTCCGCAAAAATTCTCCGGTAAATTACCCCTGCCCAACCATCGTGATGGCTACGACAACCTCGTGAATGCCCCCGGTTGGAAAGAATATATTGACCTGCCGTTGGAGAAAACAGATTACCGTGATACGGCCATTGTTGCTATTCCATCAAATGCTGATAATAACCCGTTAGGGAAGGATAAACGAAAAAATTTATTCCCGGCCAAGACCAACCGCAAGGATGCGAGCAATTTTATAAAAGCCAATGATGTGATGGGTCCGGTATCAACAGCCTGGGAAACCATGCCCGGTGATTTGCCCATTGCTCCTGATAAAGTGATCGATTTAACCAGCAAGGTCAGTGCTGATGGACAACTCGATTGGGAAGTTCCTGCCGGTGAATGGACCATCATTCGCACCGGCCACCGGATGACCGGTTCAAAAGTAATGATCGCACAACCCGAAGCCAGCGGGTTATCGGTTGACTGGTTAAGCCATACCGGTGTTGATCTGCAATTTGAAAATCTGGGAAAGATCCTGGTACAGGAAGCCGGCGACCTGGCCGGGAAAACCCTGATGTATTTATGCGATGATAGTTTTGAAGATGGTTTTCCCAACTGGACAGAAAACATAATAACTCAATTCAAAAAATACCGTGGCTACGATCCTACACCATACTTACCGATCCTCAATGGATTTATAATCGGCAGTGTTGACGTGTGTGACCGGTTCCTGAACGACTATCGCAAAACAGTAGCCGATTGCTTAGCCGATGAACATTACAAACATTTTGCCGACCTGTGCCATCAAAACGGATTGAAAGTGCAAAACGAAGCAGCCGGGCCGAGCCGCTCAGGGACCATGTGCATGGATGCATTAAAGAACCTGGGGCGCAGCGATATGCCGCAGGGTGAATTCTGGCTGGGTGGTAAACATGATGAGGAGGGCGGGCTGGATGAAAAGCTGGGCTATGGCGTAGTACGTTTGGAAAAAGGGCAGAACAAAGTAACCAAGATGGTGTCATCGGCTGCGCATATATACGGTAAGAAAACAGCCTCGGCCGAATCGTTCACCTCTTTCCGTCACTGGTACGATTATCCAGGCAATATGAAACAGGCGGCAGACCGGGCTTTTTGCGAAGGCATTAACCGGTTCCTGATACATACATCAACGGCTACGCGCCCGCAGGATGGTAAACCAGGCATAGAATATGGCGCGGGCACCCACTTTAATCCCAATGTAACCTGGTGGAACCAGGCCGGTCCTTTTCTGGATTATATCAGCCGTTGCCAATACATGTTGCAGCAGGGATTGTTTGTAGCTGATATCTTATATTATAACGGTGACATTACGCCGAATATCGTTCTGCCCAAACAGGTTGGAACTACTGCTGGTAAAGGCTATGATTACGATGTTTGTAATGAGGAAGTGTTGTTGACCAGGTTGACTGTTAAAAACGGTAAACTGGTATTACCCGATGGCATGAGCTATCGCGTACTGGTATTGCCGGAAACAACCGTAATGCCAGTTCCGGTATTGCAGAAGTTAAAAGAGCTGGTGTTTGCCGGCGCTACGGTAATAGGTCCCAAACCGGAGAAAGATAGCGGGTTAAAAAATTACCCCCAATGCGATGTGCGCATAAAAGAACTGGCGGCTGCCATTTGGGGTACCTGCGATGGGAAAACAATTAAAAAGCAAGCATATGGAAAGGGAAAAGTTTACTGGAATGTTCCCTTGCCGGAAGTGTTGAAAGAAAAAGGGGTGGGGCCTGATTTTATTTGTGACAACGACAACGCCTTTATTGATTTTATACATCGAAGTATAGGCGATACCGAAGTATATTTTATTACCAATCGCAATAACCGCGAAGAAAAAGCCCTGTGCCGGTTTCGTGTTCTTGGTGAGCGGCCTGAGATCTGGGATGCAGTGAGCGGAGAAATGAGTCCAGCCAAAGCATACAATCAGGATGGCGGTTATACGGCTCTTCCCTTGCAGTTTGCACCCTTTCAATCGTGGTTTATTATAGTGAAAAAAACAGCGGCGTCCCTTAAGAAAGTAGAAAAGCCTGGACGGCAGACGGCAAAAAGATCGTCACCTAATTATCTTTCTTTTACGCCTGTAAAGGAATTAACGGGTCCCTGGACGGTGCATTTTGATGTAAAATGGGGTGGGCCAGCGAGTGTTGAGTTCAATACACTGGAAGACTGGACCCAACGGCCAGAAGCAGGGATAAAATATTATTCCGGTCCGGCTACTTATGTAAAACGGTTTGATGCAACGGATCTTCAACCTGGAGCGAAGTATTTCCTGGAGACCGGTGTGGTGAAACATATTGCAGAATTAACCCTGAATGGTAAAAAGCTCGGTGTATTGTGGACGGCTCCCTGGCGCGTGGAAGTGACCGGGCTGTTAAAAGCGAGCGATAATGTGCTGGAGATCGTAGTGGTCAATTGCTGGCCGAACAGGTTGATCGGTGATGCTGCTTTAGCGCCGGACAAAAGACTAACCCGTACCAATATTGCATTTAAATCCGATGCGCCATTAATGCCATCTGGTTTATTAGGACCTGTGGTGATCACCAAAGGGGCGTGACACGGCAAACGTAAGACGTGAAACGGTAAACGGAAAACGGCAAACGTGAATCAGCAGGCGTGAAACGTGGAACGGCAAACGGAAATGGTCAATGGTGAATATTAAGCGCACGTCTCACATTATTTCTCAGGGGTAGTAGTTTTACAGTGACTAAGCAATTTTTCTAAAACATGGTTGAAGTCGGTTAAGCTCATGGGTTTGGTAATACAGGCTGAACCATGTTTTTTGCAAAACTCGATATCTTCAACATTTGCGGAAGTTGTGAAAATGGCAACTGGGATACCCAGCCATTTTTTATTATTTCGTATAAGTCGTAAAGTTTCCCGTCCGTTCATTTTAGGCATATTCATATCTATCATGATCAAAGAAGGATATGGTTTATTTTCTGATTCCAATTGATTTAGAATATTCATACCCGCTTCACTGCTTTGTGCTTTATACAACCTTATTTCGGGGTATAAGCAATTGACAGATTCTTCGAAAATCAGTAGATCATCCTGGTCATCATCAATATATAATATAGTCGTTGGCTCACGCTGCATACGCTCTGTTAAATGATTTTAGTTTGGATGAATATTGCTTACACAAGTTTAATGGTAAGCTATTTTTCCTTTTTTACAAGGAATAAGTTTTCTGATGCAGTAAAGCACTGGTGCAAATTACTAAAGTAGGGTGAAAACGGAAGTTAATTGGTGCTGTCGCTACGTGTATCAGCGCCTGTAATAACTTACACTAATCAGAATTAGTTGAAGATATTTCACGAATCGTGATTTACAGATGTTGTTTTAATCGAACGATTCCCTAACCAAAAGGGTATATAGCAATGGTCGGGCCAATTTTCATTGGGAATTGCGTTTAGCAGTTGTAAAGAAGTGGGAATCAGTGCAGATAATGATTAAAATCATGCATGTTTTGCGTAGGGAGGATACAATAAGCTTCATAATAAAACCTCCGGTTCTCTATGAAACCGGAGGTTTTTTATTGAAATATCATTTGCCCGCCAGGCTTTTTTTCGGCTGCGGAAAACAATCGATGATATTTGGTGTTATGTTATAGAAATCAAATTTATTTAAGCGTGTAGTGGTGAAAGTTTGATTGTTTTGTTTAATAGTGATCATTGCATCAACCGGTACCTGTTTAAATACCTGTTGTGTGGCGGTGCCAGGCCATTGTATGACGATTTCATCAATTGTTGTAGCCTGACCCGTTCCAATATGTTGCATAAGTGGATTGGCGCCAAAACTTCCCCCTGAGTTTACATCACGATAAATGATTCGTTTTGTTCCATTCTCCGTAAATGATATTTTTATTTTTGCGCCGATAGCTGCCCTGTTGCATGTACTGCCTTGTAATGAAAGTAAGAGACGATGGTTGTCGTTTTGTCCGGGATTTATATAGAGGGCATTTTCATACCCATCGCCAACAAACGCGCCTCCCATTTCAATATGAATATCCTGGTCGCCATCATTATCGAGGTCAACAAATGAAACCCCGTGCCCTTTTTGCAGGTTGCCAACACGCCCCTGTAATGTTACATCGGCAAATTGATTACCCTGGATGTTTTTAAAGAGTTTATTAGGCACCAGCGAAGCGTATTGCGGATTTCCCGTACCCAGGTAAAAATCAAGATAGCCGTCGTTGTCAATGTCGCCAAAGTTGCCGCCCATAGCAAAGGCAATGTGATGCAGACCTGATTTTTCAGACACATCCTCAAATGTTCCATTGTGGGTATTCCGAAACAAAAATATTTTTCCTGAATTGCCAATTGGCATGTTCAATGCTTCTGCCGCTGCATACCAGGCAAGCGATTTAGTAAATTCGTATCCGCAAACCAGTATGTCGAGCCAGCCATCGTTATCATAGTCCCAGAACCAGGTGGTGAAGGTGCCGGATGTATTATTGCTGAGGCCTGTTTGTTGTGATACATCTTTGAAATGAATAGTGCCATTCACGATACCTTCATTTTTCAACAGGATCTTTGTGCCGTTTAGCGTAGAGACGAAAATATCCTTCCAGCCATCATTATCGTAATCGCCGGAGGTTACCCCTTTTACAAAAGCGATCACGTTGCATCCTGTACTGGCAGCTACTTCACTAAAAGTGCCGTTCTTATTATTTATAAAGAATTCACAGGGATTTATTTCGTCCTGTGAACTTGTTTCATTGCCAATAAAAACATCCAGCCAGCCATCGTTATTAAAGTCGGCCCAGGTAGCGGTTTGTGTAGGGAAGAAGGAGAGCAATCCCGCCTGTTTGGTAACATCGGTGAAGCTGCCATTGCCATTGTTCTTTAATAAGGAATTGGGTTCTTTACCAAATTTTCCTTTCCAGGCGCCCCGCAGCACAAAAATATCTTTCAATCCGTCATTGTTGTAATCAGTTTGTATCATGTTCAACCCACCGGTAAGCGTATTCAAACCCGATGTAGGCGTTGCATCGGCGAAAGTGCCATTACCATTGTTAATGAAGTAATGCATGCCTTCCTGTAACGACCAACTGCTGGTAACAATATCTACATACCCGTCATTATTAAAATCCTCAATGATACTGCCGCCGGCCAGGTTCTTTGTGTTAAGACCCAATCTGCCTGAAAGATCAGTAAATGGTTTTATGGTACAGTTGGTGTCGTCGCCGGGTAAGGTTATTAATAAAGGCGCGGGCACTTGTTGCGGATACCCACCGGTAGCCATGTACGCAATATTCAGCAACCATCTTGATTCCAGATCGGTGTCATCATATTTCAGCAGGGCTTTGTACAGTTCAATGGCTTTTTCGGCGCCCTGTTTGTTGACATGTACCCCTTTATTGGCAATAGGTAAAACGCACGATTCGCCGCTATGATTATAGATACAGTTCTTTCTTTCTCCCAATCGCAGGTAAGCGATCGCGAGGTTTTTCATAATTAGTTTCTTGTTGTTGAGCATGTAAGGCGGTAAGCCAGGTAGCAGCCCTTCGAATAAACTAATGGCTTTTTCTTCCTGTCCCAGTTCGAGCAGCGTATTGGCCATGCCATAGACGGCTGTAGCCGAATCGGGATAAATAACAGCTGCGTGCAGCAGTGAGTCGAAGAATTTAAATTTTGTTTCCGACGCAAAGGTGTTGTTGACGGAGTTTTCACTGGCTGCAATTGTTGACAGCAAGCTGGTCATTTCTTTATTGGGCGAAGTTTGGCTTGAACATGAAATGGCTAGCCATAAGACTATGGCCAGCCATATTTGAGGAAAGGCAATGGTCATGGAAGAAGTATTTGAACTTATTATTAACGGCATCGTTAAATAATAAGCTTCAAGTATAAAAATGGGTCAGGGAAAGTCCTCCCAACCGGGTTGTCTAAAAAAAATAAACAGTTGTTGGTTTAACCCTGTGGGGGATGAAAGGGGCCGGTAATAAATGGTTGCAGTACGGGTAAGGCCGGATGACTACATTGTTTTCTGATTGCTGTTAAAACCCGGGCTATCTGAAATTTTGTAACCGGTTGATCGTATTCATTGCCGGCCGGATTTCTTTTAAGCACACCGGTATTTTCTGCGTTGGTGGGTACGTCCTGCACTTTATTCGCGTATTCAATACGTGCGGAGTTTAACTGGGTTTTATTTTTATTCGGTAAACACAACAAGTGCAAGGTGTCGTTGTGTATTTTTCTTTTTACATAACTATAATATACACCGTTTACGGTTACTTCACCATCTACCCGTTCATAATCGCTCCAGCTGGTAACATAAGGTGTATGTAAAGCTATTTTTATTTCTATCAGCTCATTGTCGTTATATTGATTATTATCGAGCTGTTGAATAAGTTGCCTATCTGATCGCTGAATAAAATACTCAAACAACAGCGTATATCCTGCCAGGTTAAACAGGTGCACCGCAAGCAACGTTATGGCCATGCACTTTTTCAGAAGGAAAATTTACTGAATTTAATAAAAATCCTACAAACGGTAACGCATATTTTTAAATGTAATCTTTTCGGGTACGTTTACACATGCGGGAAATAAAGGTGAGAGTGGATTTTTGTGTTACCGCGCATTTAAAGTTTGTGTGTATGAATTTCCTCAGTAAATTCATACAGGATTTATTTTAAGTCAATTGCCCGGTTGCTAAACGACTTTGTGTTGCAGTCTCCTGTCTTGAAGTAGCATCATTTCCAAATACTTGTATTCGCTGAAAGCTAACATTTATTTCCAGTACGGTTGCTTATCATGATCCCGCAAAGCGGGACTAAAGTGATTGCATTCATCGCTTAAAACCAACCATAATGAGTATTCAATCAAAAACTATTCTGTTTGTGACGGGCTGCTTTGTCAGCTACCGCTGCTGGGACGACTGGAAAACATTTTTTGAAAGCAAGGGATATACGGCAATATTGCCCCCATGGCCGCTTAAAGAAGGCCCGGCCAATGTGCTGCGCAGTCAGCATCCCGATTCACCTATTGCCACTTTGCGGTTAAATACGGTGTTAAATAATTACATCGGGATCGCAAAGCAATTGCCCGAAAAACCGATCATTATTGGGCATTCCTTTGGCGGGTTAATGACGCAGATCTTAATAAACCGGGATTGCGGTGCTGCCGGGGTGGCTATTCACTCAATACCGCCACAAGGCGTTATTCCTGTTGAATGGTCGTTTTACAAAGCGGCAACGGGATCGCTCGGATTATTTACTTCCGCCAAAAAGACGTATCTCATGTCTTTCAAAACCTGGCAGTATGCGTTTACGAACGGTATGCCGGAAGCGGTACAAAGGGCAGAGTATGATAAATTCGTAGTTCCCGAATCAAAGCTGCTGGCCCGGGATGGGTTGAGCAGCGCGGCCAAAGTTGATTTCAGCAAACCGCATGCGCCTTTACTGATCGTTTCGAGCAGTGCTGATAACATCGTTCCCGCATCTTTGAATAAACGCAATTTTAAACGGTATAAACAAAACAACGGTTCCGTAACAGAGTACCTGGAAGTTGCAGATCGTAACCACCATGTATTGGGATTACCCACCTGGCAAACGGATGCGCAGCAGATCCTGGACTGGATACAAACGAAATAATGATCGTAGTTGAATAAAACCGGCTCATAACAACCTGTTATTATCAAATTTCAGGCTATTCCCCTTGTAATGACCATTACTTGCTGTTTTCTGGTCATTGCCGGGCTACAATGCCGCATTGCATTCCTGCTTCGGGGCATTTCTTCGTTGTTATGTACTGTCGGAATGCACGCCGGCGTTTATAAATTCATGTTACAGTAATATGATATTTAGTAATACTTATATTATCTTGCAGCTCCAAAGTCCATCCCTGTAATCACCACCCGATAAATACCAGAATAGGCGTACTGTTAATCACTTTTTAATCAAGATTATGAAATGCATTTATTGTGTTCTCTTCAGCCTATTCGTTCTTTTCATTTCCTGTAACAAGAATGACGACAACAATGACAACCCGCCGCTGGCAACCCGGGAATGGTTTAAATTAAAAACGTTACTGTATACCTCCCAATACAGTAGTAATGGCAGCTATTATTACAGGGATAGCACCGAAATAGTCATCGACTCTGCCAATAACAAAATATTCTTCAGGGAAATTGAAGGTACCTCCTCAGGAATGGACACTTCATTAGAAACGTTCACGTATAACAGCAAAAACCAATTGGTGTTGTATGAAAAGGTTGACACCTATGATTATTTGTACATTAGCCGGATGGAGTTTGTACGTGATGCCAGTGGCCAAGTGACAAAAGTGTTGTCGGGTTACGGGCATGGATTAAAGCCCAGCAGTGAAGGTTTGGTAAATTATGACAAGCGGGGCGATACTACATTCATTACATATATTGATTCTGCCCGCAAACATCCACAAGGTTACTCCGATGCCCAGGATTTTTACCAGGTAGGACTGGTTAGTGACAAGGTTGTTTACTACAAATCGTATAGTATGTCAACACCAGGCAAACTGGATAGTACCTTGTACAAATATGAATACGATGCAGCCGGGAACGTAACTACTGAATCTTCCCAATACAGGACTAACCCACCTGTAGTGTATACCTATCAGCGGGGCAGTGAAACTCCCAAAGAATTGCAGAAATTTCTGTCACAATGGGCTGGTGATCTGTTATGGTTCCGCCGGTCAAAGCTGTTTAGTTTTTCAGGTCATCTTGCTACGGTGAATACTGTTGCAGGAAATGTATTGGTTTCCAAAAAGCAGGGCAGTACTATAACAGCGTCGTATACAAATGCATTTGATGCGAATGGAAACCTGGGCTCGGTTACCTGGCAATCAACTTCCGGCGGCTCCGTACCAACTAATTACATCAATACTGAAAAGTATTTGTACCGCCCATAAGACAATATGTGGCATCTGTGTCATGATCCTATTTTGCATGCCGGATTCTGCAACCGGGCATTGATAATACCTCTTTCTCCTTTGTATAAGCCTGAAGTCTACGGCATTACAGAGCGTTTGTGCCGAATGGTGTAAATTGCAAGCTGAAACCAGTAAGTATAGCAAAACCATTTTGGAGATTACCCCTATGACGAAGGAGAAGCAAATACAACAAGCCCTGGCAGCATATTTCCCGGCCGACAGGTTAAAGATTCGTCCCATTGACCTGCATGCCTATTCCTCCGATGCCAGCTTTTATACGCTGGTGCCCAAGGCGGTGGTATTTCCCGTGAATATTGAAGAAGTGCAGCAACTCTTTAAACTCGCTCAACAACATCAAACATCGCTTACTTTTCGTACCGGCGGCACCAGTTTGTCGGGCCAATCGGTGACCGATGGCATTCTCGTCGATCTGTCGCGCAACTGGCCGATGATAAAAGCTGAAACGGAAGGAGATACGGTACGTGTGCAGCCGGGTATCACGGGTAGCACAGTGAATCATTACCTGAAAAAATATAAAAAGAAGATCGGTCCCGATCCTGCTTCCATCAATGCCGCTATGATGGGTGGTATTCTTTCCAATAACTCAAGCGGCATGTGTTGCGGAGTTATCAATAATTCCTATCACACGCTGAAGCATTTGACATTCGTACTGCCCAATGGCGAGGTGTTTGATACAGAAAACAATGCGGATTATTCCCGGTTTGAAACCACGCAGCCACAGTTGTTTGAAGGCATCCAAAAACTGGCGCAACGGATAAAAGATAATCCGGCCCTGACGACTAAGATCAGGGATAAGTATAAATTAAAAAATACAGTTGGTTATAGTATCAATGCTTTTATTGATTATGACCATCCATTGGATGTGCTGGCGCATTTACTGATCGGGGCAGAAGGCACCCTGGCTTTTATTGCAGAAGCAGTGTTGAACACCATTCCCGATAAACCCTACAAAAGCACTGGCTTACTGTTCTTTGCATCGCCTGCTGCGGCTTGTAATGCAATCCCGGCACTAAAAGAAAGCGATGCGGAAGCGCTGGAGTTTATGGACAGGGCCGCCATTCATTCTATTGAAGATTTACAAGGGGCGCCTGTCTTTTTAAAAACGTTGCCTGAACACACCGCCGGGATCCTTTGCGAGTACCAGGCCGATACCGCCGCCGGTTTACAGGAGAAATTATCCAAAGCCTTTACATTCATAGATGTATTGCCCATCACCTATAAAACCGAATTTACAACGGATGAATATATACAGGCCAGCTATTGGAAGTTACGGAAAGGCATGTATCCTTCCGTAGCGGCCGTACGCCAGAAAGGTACATCGGTGATGCTGGAAGATATTGCCGTTCCGGTTCATCGTCTCGGCGAAGCCATTGAAGACCTGCAACGGTTATTTATCAAGTTTAAATATAACAATGCCATTGTGTTTGGTCATGCGAAGGAAGGCAATCTGCATTTCCTGTTGTCGCAATCGTTCGATACCCCGGAGGAAATAGCCGTTTTTGGCGCTTTTAATGATGAAATGGCGGAATTGGTCATAAACCGGTACGATGGGGCGTTAAAAGCGGAACATGGCACAGGCCGGCTGATAGCGCCGTATGTGGAAACCGAATGGGGGGCCGAAGGGTATGCGGTCATGAAGGAATTAAAAGCCCTGGTTGATCCCGGTAATATCCTGAACCCCGGTGTCATTATCAATACAGATCCCGACTGTCATTTAAAGAACCTGAAGTCTATGCCCGTGGTGGAAGAGGAAGTAGATAAATGCGTGGAGTGCGGATATTGTGAGAACCGTTGTCCCAGCCGGCATTTCACCCTTACACCCCGGCAGCGTATTGTATTGCGACGCTCCTTATCGCGCCTGGAAAAATCAGGCGATACGGCTACTTATAAAAGCATTGTAAAAGATTATGCTTACGACGGATTGGATACCTGTGCGGTGGATGGCATGTGCGCCACCGATTGCCCGGTAGCCATTAACACCGGTGAACTGGTAAAACGCTTGCGGAAAGAGAACCATTCCAAAACAGGGAATGCCATAGCTATGCAGGTAGCGAAAAATTTTGGATTGGTTGAACGGCTTATTAAATTCGGATTGCACAGCGGCCGGATTGTCAATGCCGTATTGGGTAAAAAGGCCATGTTCAAATTAACCAGCGGCGTACGGAAAATAGCGCCTTCGTTTCCTTTATGGCCAATGCAGCTCACCGCGCCGGTTGCCATTAAACCGCAACTGCCTGAACAGGCCGATGTCGTTTATTTCGTATCCTGTATCAGTCGCACCATGGGCCGCGATATAGAGAAAAAAGAATCTATCGTAGATGTTTGCCGCCGGTTGGCACAGAAAGCCAATATCCGGTTGCTGATCCCTTCCAACTTAACCGGTACCTGCTGTGCCCAGCCATTCTCCTCCAAAGGATTCACGCCTGCTTACCGGTTCTTTGTCAATAAAACCATCGACACCTTATGGGAGTGGAGTAAGCAGGGTAGTCTGCCTGTGGTGATGGACATCACTTCCTGCACGCATTCCTTGCAAACCTGCCGCCCGCACCTTACACCGGAAAACCAGCTGCGGTTCGACCAGTTAAAAATTATTGATAGTCTGCAATTTGCTACTGACCTGTTATTGCCAAGGCTCACCATCACCAAAAAGAAAAGCAAGGCGGTTTTTCATCCGGTATGCTCATTACATAAAATGGGTCTGCATAAAAACATGTTGCAACTGGCTGCGCAAACAGTAGAAGAACCTGTTATTCCTTTTGCCGCAGGTTGCTGCGGTATGGCCGGTGACCGCGGTTTTTATTATCCCGGTTT